>JBEBJC010001383.1:0-1910 GCA_040080105.1 Myxococcota bacterium | reverse complement strand
AGCCACACCCCCGCGGGCGCGGCGACCGCGGCCCCGTACACCGCGGCCACCAACACGCTGGTGGGGAGCGCCGAGGGGCGATCGGGGAATGCCGCCGCCCCCCGCCAGTCGCGACCGTCGAGCCGCGCCGCCGCACCGATCGCTGCGGTGATGCCGCCGGCCGTGACGACCCACGGCACCACTGCCACGATCGCGCCCACCAGCGCCGAGTCCACATCGGCTGCGCCGAGCCCGACCGCGACGATCAGCGCCGGCGTCCACAGGCAGAGCGGCAGCCAGTGAGCCGCAGTGAACATCGCCACGGTGTAGGTGAGCCACCAGCGGACCGGGGCCCGGACGCCCGCGAGCACCGAGTCGGCACGCCACCCGACGTACGCCGAGATCGCCCCCGCAGGGGCCGCGAGCAGCACCCACGAAACGCCCCACACCGCGATGGCGCCGGCCACCTCGCGCGGGTCGGACAGGATCGCCGCCACCCCTGCGGCGAGGCTGCCCATCGCGTACACCGCGACCAGCGCGGTGGTGATCGCGGCCGGGCGGCCCAGTGGAGGCAGCAGCCTCGCGGGGTTCGTGGGCGTTCGGCCGGCCCCAGAGGGCGGGGTCGAGGAGGATCGCGACGCTGGCGGCGTCGAAACGGGTCTCGAGAGCGGGCTGGGCATGGCGCATCCTAACAAAGGTTGACACCGACCGCAGATCGCGTGAGGGAGGACCGGACCAATCGGTCCGTTCGCCGGGGGAGCCCCCCCGACCGGTGGACCGGCCCACCGAGTTTCCCCTCGGTGGGACTGGGCTCACCGAGTCCTCGGCGAGTCCGAACCGCCGCCCCGACGTTGTCGAGGCCAAGGTCGCGGCACAGAATCCGTTCCGGCCAACCCGGAAGCAAACAGTGAGGTCCGACGTGGAAGTTCCGGCGAATTACAAGAATGCGGCCCTGTGCAACCTGGCCGGCGGCATCCTGAACATCCTCGGTGGCGCGAGCCTCCTCCTGGCGACGATGTGCTTCGGCATCTGGTTCGCCATCGGTGTGTTCGCGGGCGGCTACCAGGCGTGGATTGGGTGGCAGATGTTCCAGGGCACCCCGGTGCCGAGCGGGAAGACCGCGGCGATCGCCGGCCTCGTCGGCTCGTTGTTCGGGTGGAATCCCCTCGCGTTCCTCGCCTCTGCCGGCGGCTTCTACCTGGTCGGCCAGGAAGACGTGAAGGGCTTCCTCGAGCAGCACGGCGCGGCCTGATCGACTCCTCGGGCCCGTTCTGCGGGCTGCTGGACTCGCTCCCCTGCCGAACGGCACCGGGGACGGCCTCCGCTGCGCGGAGTGCCTCACGATCCGCGTGAGCTCGGCGGACCCGGCGATCGGCGTGGGTCAGCTGGAAGCTCGTCGACTGGGATCCCGTAGCTGCTGCCACCCTCTGCGAGGTCGGCAGCCAACGCCAGGCTCCCTACGCCGCCGACCCGGTCTCGGATCCGCTCACTCGCGACGCGGCACGCCTCCCGCACGCCGCCGTCGGAGAACCACGACGCCGCTCGGTCGCGGAGCGAAGCGAGCACCTTCGCCGACCCGGCGGAGCCCAACGCCGTCGCGGCCTCGAGGCGCACCGGCAGTGTGCCGCGGTCGAGCCAGAACAACAGGGCCTCGTCCGCGTCGACCCCGCCTTCACCGAGCCGGCGGATCAGGGCGATGGCGTCGGGCTCTGCGTGCGGTCGCACCGTGGACAACCACCCCGGCGCCACCCGCGCCTCCAACAGGGCCGAGACCAGCTCGGACGAGCGCTCCGCCGCCCGACGCACCGACTCGACCCGCTCGGCCACCCGGGGCTCGGCGGCGCCGCGGCCGTCGCCCAGCGCCGCCGCCACCCGATCGGCGAGCGCGGAGGCCGCGGCGAGCCGCACCGAGCTCGAGCTCGAGCTCAGCC
>JBEBJC010000279.1:0-9184 GCA_040080105.1 Myxococcota bacterium | reverse complement strand
ACCCAGGCGGGTCGGGCGGGGGAGGGAATTCCGCAGGACGGAGTCCGAGGACCGACAAGTCCGCAGGACGGAGTCCGAGGACCGACAATTCGCCGCGGGTGGCCCGGTCCATCACCGTCGCCCACAGCGGACCGGCGCCGGTGACGCCCGACACGTCGCCCATCGGTCGTCCGTCGAAGTTCCCGACCCACACGCCCACCGTGGTCCGCCCGGCGGTCCCCACGGTCCAGTTGTCGCGGTACCCGGTGCTGGTCCCGGTCTTCGCGGCGGCCCAGTACGGGCGCTCGAGCGGGCCGTACCGGCCGAACGCCGGGGCGCGGGCCACCGGGTCGGCGAGCACGTCCATCACCACCGCCGCCGCCCCCGGGTCGAGGAACGGCACCGCGCGACCCTCCGGATCGGCGTCGGTGCGGCGCAGCGGGACCCAGGTCCCCCCGCGCGCGAGCCCGGCGTACGCGGCGGTCAGCGCCTCGAGCGTGACCTCCCCGTCGCCGAGCGCGAGCCCGAGCCCGTAATGGGCGGTCGCGCGCTCGAGCGGGAACCCGATCGCGCGCAGGCGGTCGTGCAGGGCCGACGCGCCGACCTGGTCGAGCATCCGCACCGCCGGGAGGTTCGCGCTGGTGGCGAGCGCCTCGCGCACCCGCATCGGCCCGCGGGTCTGGCGGTCGTAGTTCTCCGGCGCCCAGCTGCCGGCGCGGGTCGCGTACCGGTCGGGCAGGTCGAACACCACGTCGCCGGGGCGCACGCCCTGCTCGAACGCGAGGCCGTACACGAACGGCTTGAGCGCGCTGCCGGGGCTGCGCAGGGCGCGGACCCCGTCGACCTGGCCGTCGGGGCGGTCGAACCCGCCCGAGCCCACGTACGCGAGCACCTCGGCGGTGGGCACGTCCACCACCAGCACCGCGGCGTGATCCACCGCGAGGTCCTTCAGCCCGGCGAGCTGCCTCGACACGGCCTTCTCCACCTCGCGCTGCAGCGCCGCGTCGATCGTGGTGGTGATCCGCGCGGCCTCGGGGTGGGCGTCGAGCAGCTGCGCCACCAGGTGCGGGGCGAGCTCGTCCGGCGCGCGTCGGCGCAGCTCGATCGGCTCGGCCCGGGCGTCGGCGGCCTGCGCGGCGGTGAGCGCCCCCACCCCCTCCATCCGCCCCAGCACGTGGTCGCGCGCGGCCCGCGCGGCGTGGAGGTCGACCTCCGGGTGGAGCCGCTCGGGGGCGGGCAGCACCCCGACCAGCAGCGCCGCCTCGGACACCGACAGCGACCGCGGCGACTCGTCGAACACCCGCCGGGCGGCGGCCCCGATCCCGTACGACCCGCGCCCGAAGTACGCGCGGTTCAGGTACCAGGTGAGGATCTCGTCCTTGTCGAGGTGGAGCTCGAGCTTCACCGCCCGCCACGCCTCGAGCCCCTTGCCGAGCCAGCCCGGCGGCCGTCCGGCGAGCAGCCGCGCGGTCTGCTGGGTCAACGTGCTGCCACCCTGTACGACCCGGCCGGCGCGCCACCCGGCGCCGATCGCCCGGCCGACCGCGCGAGGGTCGATCCCGTGGTGGTCGCGGAACCGGTGGTCCTCGGCGGCGAGCAGCGCGTCGATCAGCGCGGGCGCCACCTGGTCGAGCTCGACCCACTCGGCGTGGCCGCGGCCGAGCACCGCGCGGGTGGCGAGCGGCTCGCCGTGGCGGTCCACCACCACCCGATCGGGGGCGGCGGCGAACCACCGGGCGGGCAACGGCCGCGCGGCGTCGATCCCCAATGCGGCCGCGCACGCGAGCGCGACCGCGAGCCCGGCGCGCCGGCGGGTCACGGCGACGGCGCGGCGCCGATCGTCAACGTCCCGCCCTTGGTGCGGCCGAAGTTCTCCGGCTCGTACATCTCCTCCGCGCTGGCGGGCGGCCACACGTAGGTGCCGGGCGAGGTCGCGCGCACCACGTACCGGTAGGTGTGGACCCCGGCCGGCAACACCGAGGCGTACAGGCGCACCTCGGCGTCGTCGATCTCGTGGTGGTCGAAGCTGTAGCTGCCGCCGTACTCGGGCAGCTCGTCCGACCGCTCCTCGTACGAGTCGGTGTACCCGAGCTCGTACATGTTCTCCTCCTCCCCCTCGTCATCGGTGGGCGCGCGGCTGGTGATGGCGAAGCTCGAGTCGACGATCTCGAGCCCGGCCGGCACCGGGTCGACCACCGCCACGTCGATCCGCTCGACCGGGGTGACCACCGACAGGGTGATCCGCAACATCGTGCCGCCGATCACCTGCCCGTTGGGTCCGCCGCCGTCGACCACCTCGACCGTGCGGTGAACACCGAACCCTTGGTCCCGCGGGGGCGGGACCTTCGGCGCGTAGGTCAGGCGCGCCTCGTAGTACAGCGGCCCGCCGGAAGCGCTGAACACCAGCGGCCCGTCGGTGACCTGCGGCATCGGCACGACCTTCCGCTCGGAGCTCGGGACGGTCAGCGCCGCGTCGAACAACGACGCCCCGGTGAGGGTGACCTTCGCCTGGGTCTTCGACCCGGCCGGCGGCTCGTACGCCTCGGCGTACGCGGCGAGCGCGGCGAGCACCGCGGCGGTGGCGCGGGTGTTCGCCCACCGGTCGCCGACCTTGCTCGACGCGAGGAACAGCGCGTACTTCGGCAGCAGGGGCTCGTTCGACTTCGCGAGCACCAGCGCCTCGAGCGCGGCGGCGGTCGACAGGTCGTCGCTGCCCCACATCCGCGACCACCGGCTCGCGTCGTTCTCCTTGATCGACGCCTCGGTGGGCTCGACGTAGCTCCGGCCGGCGATGGTGCGGGCGAGCTCGGTCGTCCGCGCATCTGGGCCGGGGGTGCGCACGATCGCCTCGAGCAGGGTCGCGGTTCCGTACACCGACAGCTGCGACCGGCGCTCGTACACCCACCCGTTCAGCCCCGCGTCACCTTGTCCGGCGCGCGCCAGCGCCGACGCGATGTACGAGCGCATGTGCAGCGACAGCAGCGGGTCCTCCCACCACTCCACCACGACCCGGCCGGCGATCGCGTCGCGCAGGTACTCCACGTCGTGCGCGAGCAGCTTCTCGTCGATGGTGAACCCGGCCTCCTTCGCCCGGCCCATCAGCTCGACCGCGTACGCGGTCCCCATCACCGAAGCGCGCCAGTCGCCGGCCCAGTACGCCATCCCGCCGCGCGACGCGCGGTACGCGGACAGCCGCGCCAGGCCGGTGGCCACGTCGGCCCGCAGCACCGCCTCGGGCACCGGCACCTGCGCCCGGTCGCGCACCCGCAGCGCCATCAGGTTCGCCAGGGTGCGCGAGGTGAGCTGCTCCACACACTCGTGCGGGTACGCCCGCAGGTAGTCGATGCCGGAGCCCGCGCCCACGAGCGCGCTCGACGACAGGTCGAGCGTGAGCCCGCCCCACGCGGTGTACGCGCCGTCGGGGCGCGCGATCTGCTCGGTCAGGCTCCCGTCGACCTTGCCTCCGCTGGCGATCGTGTCGAGCGGGACCTCGCGCTCGATCTCGAGCGGCCACTCGACCGCGTCGCGGTCGTCTCCCGAGGTCGCGGTGAACAGGAACTTCACCTCGCCCTGCTCGAGCGCGCGGATCCCGAACGGCACCTCGATCGAGCCGCCGGCGGGCACGCTCACGGTGGCCGGCGACCCGGTGATCTCGACCGGGCCTGCGCCTTCGGCGGTCACGGTCACGGTGCGGGCGGTGTCGACGCCGTTGTGCACCACCACCCCGGCGTACGCCCGGTCCTCGGCCCGCATCAGCCGCGGCAGCGCCGGGCGCACGATCAGCGGCCGGGTCACCCGGATCTCCTCGTCCGCCGAGCCGAACGAGGTGGCGCCGGCGTCGGCGACCGCCATGATCCGGAACGTGGTGAGGTTGTCGGGCAGGGTGAACTTGGCCTTCACCGTGCCGTCCGGGCCGGTGACCAGGTCGGGCTGCCAGGTCACGGTGGTCACGAAGTTCGACCGGACCTCGGGCCCGCTCTCCTCCATCCCGCCGCCGCCCCCGCGCGGGGTGCCCTTCTTCAGGTACGGGGCGCGGTCGAGCGTGGCGGTGCGCGCGTCGGCGGTCACCACCCCGATCCCGCGGTGGGCGTAGAACGTGTCGAACGCGTCGGGGGTCTGGTACGCGGTGAGCGACAACACCGCGTGGTCGACCGCGTACAACGTGACGCCCGCGTTCGGCAACGCCTTGCCGTCGCGCTTCACCGCGACCGTGACCTCGACCTCGTCGCGCGGGCGGTACACCTCGTCGCCCGGGATCACGTCCACCGCGAGGTGGTCGCGGCTCGAGTCGACGGTGAGGTCGACGAGCCCCATGAACACGTTCGGGCGACCCTTGTCCGGCGCGTCCTGCGGGCCCGCGCCCTGCACCGCGACCACCGACACGTACACGTTGGGCTGGAACGCGGCGGTGATCGGCACCTCGACCGTGGCGGCGGTGCCGTCGAGCTTGACCCGCTTCTTCCACAACACCCCTTCACGCTCGACCGTGACCAGGGCGTGCAGGTTCTCGGCCGGCGACTTCACCAGGATCCGGGCGGTCTCGCCGGGCAGGTACTTCCGCTTGTCCGGCACGAGCTCCATCTGGTTGTCGTCGCGGCGGCCCCACCCGACGTACCCCTTGCCGACGACGTACACGCCGTACTCGGAGGTCGCGGTGTTGCCGAGCGCGTCCTCGGAGGTGCCGGTGACGACGTAGTACCCGGACTTCTGCGGGACGAACGACATCGTGGCGGGTGCGCTGCCCGGGGTGACCGTCTCGGTCGCGACGGGCTCGTCGACCACGGTGTTCACCCACCGCCACTGGCCGTTCATCCCGCGCTCGCGCACCGAGTTCCAGTCGCGCCGGGCGACCGACACCGTGACCGGGGCGCTCACGCGGTCGCCGTTCGGCGACACCGCCGCCACCTCGACCGACACCGAGCTGCCCGCCGCGGGCAGGCGGTTGGTCGCGCGCAGGCCCACGTAGTGCTGCGCCGGGTGCACCAGGGTGGTGCCGCGGTTCGCGATCACCTGCCGGTCCACGTCGGTGACCTCGGCCTCCATCATCAGCGCGACCGGGCGGGTGCGCTCCCCCTTCGGCACGACCGCCATCCACAGCGACCGGCCGTCGGCCAGCGGGCCGGTGGTGGTGCCGAGCACGCCGACCGCGTCTTCCGACCCGGTGTCCTCCTCCCACCAATGGGACTCGGGCACGAACGACCACCCGTCCCACCCGTCGGGCTGGAAGTCGCGCGCCTCGGTCCAGCCGCGCCAGGTGATCTCGCCCTTCGACAGCGGCGCGCCGAACAGGTACCGCGCGTCGGCGATCGCGTTGACGCCCTGGCCCGCCACCCCGAACTCGGGCTGCGCCACCTCGACCCGGAACGCGGGCGGGCGGTACGCGCGGGCCGGCACCGGGATCGACACCGCGTCGGCCCACCCCTCTCCGGTGGCGCGCACGCTCAGGTACCAGGTGCCGAGAGCGCCTTCGCCAGGGAGCGCGGTGGTGACCGCCAACCCGCCGCGGCGGTCGAGCGTGCCCTCACCCTCGGCGACCGTGGTGCCCTCGGGGTCGTCGAGCGTCCACTTCGCGGTGCCGACCGCCTGCTCGAGGCCCTTCGCCGACTGGATCCGGAACGACGCGCGGGCGTACACCGGGTCGCCCAGGCGGTACACGCCGCGATCGGCGTACCCGTGGGCCACGGTCGAGGTGTTCCGGAACGCGCCCTCGTACACCGAGAAGTTCCACGGCGACAGGCCGTCGGTCCAGTCGGAGGTGACCAGGCTCACGTCGTCGCCCTGCTCGATCCGTGCCCACAACTTGTGGCTCCAGCGCGACCAGTCCGCCCCGGGAGCGTCGAAGTGGGCGAGCCCGTCGGCGTCGGTCGGTACGGTCGCGACCTCCGACCGGTCGACCATCAGGGTCACCGAGGCGCCGGCCACCGGAGCGCCGGTCGCGAACGTGGTCACCCACACGTCGGTGCCGTTCGGGCCGATCTTCATCGTGGACCCCAGGTCGGTGACCACGAACATCCCCTGATACGCGCACGGTCTGCCGTCGTAGCAGCTCACGTTCGGGGCCTGCAGCCGGGTCGCGACCCACCCCTTCCCGTCGGGACCGAGCAGCGCGCCGAGGCCGAGCCCGTCGAGCTCGACCTCGTTCGCGGTCGGGTCCACGTCGACCGGGACCGGGATCCCCGCCGGGCCCCCCAACAACCGCTCGGCGAGGGTGCGCCAGTGGTCGGGGTGCACCAGGGCGCGCGGATCGACCGCCGCTCCCACCGCGTCGATCCGGGTGGCGTTCATGTGCTTGAACGGCAGCTCGAGCGGGTTGTTCGCCGCGTACAGCTGCAGCCCGGTGGGCGCGTTCACCCACGGGTCGTAGTCCCCCGTCTCGAACGACCACTCGTACGGCTGCGCCAGCGTCTGGCCGTACACGTCCTTCATCCCGGCCGACAGGCGCAGGGTGTACTTTGTGTTCGGCGCGAGCCACACGCTCTGCCGCAGCTCGGTCCACTCCCAGTCGCCGCTCGGCGGGGTCCACCCGTCGGGCTTCGGGGTCAGCGTGAGGTGCTGGCCGATCTCGTCGCGGCTCACCCGAGTGGTCGCGTCGAACCCGTACGACGTGCTCGGGCTGACCTTGCCGTCGGGAAAGAAGTTCGACAGCTCCAGCGGCGGGTACGTGCGGAACGTGACCTGGAACGGCACCTCGGACGCGAGCGGACCTTCGGTCGCGACCAGGCCCGGCGGGACCGACAGGGTGTACGCGGTGTCCTTGACCAGCTTCGCGGTGATCTCGACCCGGGTCGCCTCACCGCTCGCCGGGCGCGACACCTCGAACGCCACCGGCTGGCCGCGCGCGTCCTCGAGCTTCGTCGCCCGCTTCACCTCGGCCGGCTCCACCGGCTGGTCGAACCCGAGCAGCAGCTTCTCCGCGGGGTCGAAGTCCTCGGTGCCCTCGGACGGGAACGACGACACCACACGCGGGCGCGGAGAGTCGAACGTCCAGCTCACCGACTTCTCGAGCGCGACCCCATCCACCGCCTTCACCCCCGCCGCCACGCTGCAGGTGTACCGGGTGGCCTTCGGGAACGTGCCGTTGTCGCCCGGGACCAGCACCGCGGTGGACGTGCCGGCCCACCGCGCGCGCATCCCGACCTCGGGGGTACACGACACCGGCACCGCCGCGTTCTGGGTGTCGATGTCGGTCATCGCGATCATCGGGCGGTCGAACACCACCGCCACCTGGATCGCGCGCTGCTCGGGGCCGTACGGCGACACGTGCAGGATCTGCACGCCGTTGCCCTCGTCGAGCTCGGGCGCCGCGCCGTCGCCGCCGAACTGCAAGTCGGTGAGCGGGGTCTCCGACTCGAGGGTGGAGCCCTCCAGCTGCTCCATCTCCGCTGCGACCGGCGGGGCCGCGCCCGGCAGGTCCGGCAGCCCTCCACAGGCGATCGCGAGCCCCACCAGACCGATGCCAACCGCGAACCGACCGAACCGAACCATGTGCGCTCCCGGATCCGGGAGCAAGGTAGCGGGGGATCGGGTGCCGTGCACGCTCCGATCCCGGTGGTCCCGCGCCCGGCCCGCACGACGAGCCTCGCAACGCACGCCTGGACCGCTGCGGGCCCGGGGCGGGACGTCCGCGTCGATCAGCCGCCGCAGGTCGTGATGCCGCCGATCGTCGTGAGGTAGGACTCGGCGGTGCTGCAGTCGCCGCCGTCGATGGTGTCGGCGTAGCAGTTGAGCAGGTCCGCGGACTCCTTGTCCTTGGCGCCGGCGTACGCGTCGCAGGTCCCGTCCATCGCCGCCTTGGTCGCGTCGATGCTCGCCTGGTCACCGGCGTACGCCTCTTCGATACACGCGATCCACGCGTCGGTGTAGTTGTTGCACGCGCCCTCGACGTCCGCGCCACAACCCGCCAGGCTCATCCCCATGACCACCATCGTTCCGAAGCGCATGTGTCCTCCTCCTCGTCGCAGCCGGTCGTCCGGCGCGCTCGCAACGAAGATAGGACGCCGCTGTTCGGCCGACGACCCGTTGTCACAGCCTGATACGGTTCCGGGTTCGTGACCCCGGTCAGCCTTCGCCGCACGCGTCGACCCCACCGATCGTGGAGAAGTAGGCTTCTGGAGTGCTGCAGTCGCCGGCGTCGATCGTGTCGGCGTAGCAGTCGAGCAGCCGAGACGACGCCCGGCCGCGCGTGCCGGCGTACGGGTCGCAGATCCCCTCGAGCTCGGCCTCGCGCGCCTTCTTCCCCTCGGGGTCGCCCTCGTACGCGCTGGCGATGCACGCGGACCGCGCGTCCACGTACCGCAGGCAGGCCTGTTCGACGTCGCGGCAGCCCGCGAGCGCCCACAATACGAACCCCATTCGGCCTCCTCCGTCGTGCAGGGCAGCGTACCCCCGTTCTACCTTCCGAGGTCGCGCGCGAGGATCGCCGCCCCTCCGCTCAACACCGCGGCGGCGGTGCACGCGCCGAGCGCCGCAACCACCAGCTCCGCCAGCGGGCCGGCGGGGAGCGCCCAGGTGAGCAGCCCCCCGGCGCCGAACGTGGCGAAGAACACCACGAACCACATCGCCTGCTGCGCGGTGCGCACGTCGCGCGCGACCGCCGAGATCACGGTCCCGACGGCCCCCACCGCCGCCGCCCACGCCGGGGCGCCGAGCAGCAGCGCGATCGGGAACCCCGCCGACCGCGGACCCGGCACCCCGGCGGTGCTGGGCATCGCCGCGAGCACCAGCGAGGCCGCCCCGTCGATCGCGAGGAACAGCACCAGCGGCCACCCGAGCGCGCCGAGCACCTTGCCGAGCAGGAGCTCGAACCGGGAGATCGGCGCCAGCAGCAGGAACGTGAGCGTGCCGCACTGCCGGTCGTGCAGCACCGCGTGGCCCGACCCCACCGCGGCGATGCCGAGGAACTGGGTGAACACCAAGAAGTCGAACAGGCCGAGCGCCGCGGCGGTCCACGGGGCCGGGCCGGCTCCGGTGAGCTCGTCGAGCAGGTCGACCCGGCGCGGGTCGGCGCCGATCCACTCCAGCGACCCGACCGCCACCACCACCAGGCCGCTGACCAGCGCCAACAGGACGCCGACCACCACCAGCATCGCCGGTTCGCGCCGCTGCTCCAGCCACTCCCGGCGCGCGATGGTCAGCGCTCGGCGCATCGGAGCTCCCGCCACGCGTCGAACAGCGGCCCGGTGGGGGGAGGGCGGCGCTCCCCGGT
>JBEBJC010001382.1:0-1918 GCA_040080105.1 Myxococcota bacterium | reverse complement strand
CCCCGCATCGGGGGAGAGGGCCGGGGTGAGGGGGAATTCCGCAGGACGGAGTCCGAGGACCGACAAGTTCCGCAGGACGGAGTCCGAGGACCGACAAGAGGACCGACAAGTTCCGCAGGACGGAGTCGGAGGGAGGACCGACAAGGTGCCCGCCTACGGGCAGACCTTCGACACCGCGTCGGAGTTCGCGAACGCGAGGGTGGTGCCGCCGAACCGGATGAAGTTGTTGCCGCTCCCGTCCTTCTCGTCGAACCACACCAGGTACTCGTCCGACGCGAGGCGGGTCACGTCCCAGTGGCGCCAGGTGTCGTTGCCGGTCCAGCTCACCTGCGGGGTGAGGTCCACCACCCACGCGCCGGTGGCGACCGCGCTGATCGCCTTGCCCCACGAGCCCTCGACCACGGTGGCGCCGTTCGTGTCGCGCCCGCCCACGAACACCGCGTAGTCGTTCGTGCCGACCAGGTCGTCGTTGCACACGAACGACGGGTTGAACACCTCGTTGACCGCCCAGTCGACCGCGCCGCTCGCCTTGGTGATCTCGGTCACCGCCGCCGGCCAGCTCGCGAGGTTCGTGGTCGTGGTCGACACGATGTCGGGGTACGCCTGGTACAGCACCCGATACCGGTTGTTCTTGTCCTGGATCATCTTCGGGTAGCCGAAGGTCGGGGTGCTCGGCGTGTGCACCGGCTTCTGGGTGAGCGAGATCTTCTTCGGGTCGCCGTTCGGCAGCAGCTCGACCTGGAGCCGACCGAGCCCGGTGGCGACGGCGCAGCCCCAGCTCGGGGTCACCACCGCGCACGCGTCGTTCTCCTGCTCGGCCTTGAACATCACCACGAGCCCGCCGTTGCCCGCGTACAGCGCCGGCTGGAACACGGCCGTGGGGTGCGACACCACGCAGCCGTAGAACTTCCCGAGCCCGGTGGCCGGCTTGAGGATCGCGTTGGTGTACGGGGTCCAGGTGACGCCGTCGGGCGACACGGCGGCGCCGACCGCCCACAGGCCCTGCGGACAGCGCGCGTCGGTCGTGCTGAGCTTCGCCTCGAACAGCATGAACCACCGCCCGCGGATGCTGTCGTACACCACCGACGGGTTGCCGATGCTGGTCACCGGGATGCCGTTGAGCACCACCGCGGTGGGGTCGAGCACGCTGCCGGACTGGTACACCCAGTCGGCGGGCTGCTGGGCGAGGGCCTGGGTCGTCAGCGCGAGGATGAACAAGATTCGCCTCCCGAGGGGATGGTGCGTAGTCTAGCGCGCCGGTGGACGGACCGGCAGTCTCGTCGAGGATACGGGGCCGACGCGGGCTACCGGACGGCGTCGTACCGCCGGGCGCCCACGTACAACACGGCGGGCGCGCGGCTGGTCGGGCGCAGGTCGGTGAGGAATGTGTGGACCTCGGTCTCGCCGTCCTCCCAGGTGAACGTGATCCGGCCCACGCCGAGCACGTACTTGCCGGCGCGCACCCCGAGCGCGGCCGCGCCGTCCTCCCGCAGCACCAGCGGGCCCTCCGGGCCGAGCCACCGCCCCACCAGCGCGCGGCCGGTCAGGTCCCAGTCGGTGCGGTCGAACCGGTCGCCGTCGATCCGGATCGACCGGTCATCGCGCATCACCACCGCGCTCACGCTGGTCCCGTCGACCTCGGTGGTCACGAGCGTGTCGCCGTTGCGCCGGTACGTCGCCACCCGGTGCCCAGCGGCGCGGTGGGCGTTCCAGTCGATCGGGGCGGTGGGGTCCGCCCACGGGGCGTCGGTGAACACGCCCTCCACGGTCCAGATCCGCCACACCTCGGCGGGGGCGCCGGGTTCGGCCGGGGCGAGGTAGAACCCGCGCAGGCGTTGGGCCTCGGGCAACACCTCGGTCGGCCACACCACCGGGGGCGGCGCGGGGGGCGGGGGCGGCGCGGGGATCTCGTCGGCC
This sequence comes from Myxococcota bacterium, assembly GCA_040080105.1. GTDB lineage: Bacteria > Myxococcota_A > UBA796 > UBA796 > JACKER01. The sequence goes on along the minus strand of JBEBJC010001382.1, from coordinate 1 downwards.
G
>JBEBJC010001381.1:0-1921 GCA_040080105.1 Myxococcota bacterium | reverse complement strand
CCCGCGGCGAGGGCGTGTGGACGGCGGGTGGGCATCACGCTGGCGAAGCTGCGCGCCCATAAAGCATGACTTGATGGACTTGATGCTCAGCGTGCGCTAAGGACGGTCAAGTCATCCTTTAGGCGCGCGACATGGACCTGCCCCTCCTCGACGACATCCCCGCCGCTCTGGAGTCGGCCGCCTGGTGGGGGCTGGTCGGACGAGAGGAGCACGAGTGCCTCGACTTCAAGCGCCAACCTGGGAAGTCCCTGCCCGAGCTCCTGCCGGCGATGGCGATGACGGACGGAGGGCTGGTGGTGTTCGGCATCGACGACGACCGCAACGTCGTCGGGGCATCGCTCGACCAGGCCGTGCGCGACACCGTGGCAGACGCGGTCCATGCGACGGGCGTGGAGGTCAGGCTCCGCGAGATCCGGATCGGCGGCGTCCCCGTCGTCGTCATGGCGGTTCCGAAGCTCACGGATCGCGTCGTGACGACGCCCGACGGTCGGCTGCTTCGTCGGCAGGGTAGCCGCAACCGGCCGCTCGTCGGCGACGCCATGGTGCGCTTCGTCCTCGCTCGCGGCCGACGGTCGGCCGAGGAAGAGGCCGTGGCGCAGGTCGAGCCGGCCATGTTCGACCTCGAGCTGGTCAACGCGGCGCTCCGGGGCGACGTGCGCCCGCCCGTCACCGCGGAGCGGCTCCTCCGCGCACTGGTCGACCTGAAGGTCGCGGACCCACAGCCCGAGTCGCTCGGGGTTCGGGTGACGCTGGCCGCCGTCCTCGCGTTCGGTCGACGTCCCGACCAGGTGGTGACGGGCGCCCGCGTGCAGCTCGTGCGCCGGGCCGGCGTCGGACCGGGTCCCACCCCGACGCGGCAGCGGAGCGAGCTCACCGGGCCGGTGCCGAAGCTCGTCGACGCGGTGCTCGACTGGGTGCGGGGGCACACGACGGCGCACGAAGCCGTCATCGGCCGGACCCGCCAGCGGATCGATGAGTACCCTGAAGCCGTGGTTCGCGAGGCGGTGGCCAACGCGCTGGCGCACCGGGACTACGGGCTCGTCGGTGCCACGGTGGACGTGACCGTCTGGGACGATCGGATCGAGATCCGCAGCCCAGGCGGGCTCCCCGGCCACATCACGCTCCAGAACATCCGGGAGGAGCATTACTCTCGGAACCCCCGCATCATGGGCGTGCTCAAGTACCTGCGGGTCGTTGAAGAGTACGGCGAGGGCGTCGACCGCATGATCGACGAGATGGAGGCGCGGCTCATGGCGCCGCCAACCTTCCTCCCCACGGACGACTCGGTCACGGTCGTGCTCCACAACCGCACGCCGCTCTCGGTCGAGGACCAGGCGTGGCTCGCGCTGCTCGCGGACCTCGACCTCTCGCCGACCGAGACGCGGCTGGTCGTGGAGACCCGCCGGCGCGGGACGGTGGCGCGCCGGGAGCTCGAGGCGACGCTTCCGGGCGTCGACGTGCCGGCGCTCCTACGGGCGGCCGTGGCTCGCGGGCTCGTCGTGCAGCAAGGCCAGCGCGGCGGTGCCCGCTACGCTCTGTCCGACGAGATCGTGCTGCGGGCGGGCGCTCGCGGCATCCAGGCTCGCGACCGACGACGGCAGACGTTGCTCGACGAGCTGCGTCGACGTGGCCGGATGACCACGCCCGAGGCCGCCGACTTCCTGGGTGACAGCGACCGGCCGGCGGTCCGCGCCCTGCTGGACGAGCTGGTCCGCGCCGGCGAGGTCGACGCGGTGGGCGAGCGGCGGTGGCGCAGGTGGGTGGCCAGGTCCGAGTGATCGAGCCGCGGATCTGCCCCTGCGGCCGCGGGAACCGATCGGGTGGCGCCCCCGGCGCGGCTCGAACGCGCGGCCCACGGCTTAGAAGGCCGTTGCTCTATCCAACTGAGCTACGGGAGCAGCCCCTTCGACGTACCCCGCCC
>JBEBJC010001380.1:0-1923 GCA_040080105.1 Myxococcota bacterium | reverse complement strand
GATCCGGCATTGGGCGAGGTCGTGGCGCAGCGCCGGGCAGTGGTCGCGCCCGAACTGGATGATCTGCAGGTGGCGCCGGATCCACGTGTCGCGCGGCAACACCCGCTTGAGGTCGCGCTCGGTGCGCTCGACCGACTTGCCGTCGGACAGGCCCCACCGGGCGGCGAGGCGGTGGATGTGTGTGTCGACCGGCATCGCGGGCACGCCGAACGCCTGGGCCATCACCACCGACGCGGTCTTGTGCCCCACGCCGGGCAGGGCCTCGAGCGCCTCGAACGTCCGGGGCACCTCGCCCGCGTGGTCGCGCACCAGCTGCTCGCCGAGCCCGCGCAGGGCCTTCGCCTTCTGCGGCGCGAGCCCGATCTGGCGGATGAGCTCGCCGATCCGCGACACCTCCATCGCGGCGAGCGCGGCCGGATCGGGCGCCTCGGCGAACAGGGCGGGCGTGACCTCGTTCACCTTCTTGTCGGTGGTCTGCGCCGACAGCACCACCGCGACCAGCAGGGTGAACGGGTCGACGTGGTCGAGCGGGATCGGCGGGTCGGGGTACAGCTCGTCGAGGATCTGCCCGATCCGGTCCGCCTTGTCCTGCCGTCGCACCCGACCCCCGACGGGCCCTCTAACCCCCCTGGTTCAGGCGAACCGGGCCTTCATCCGCATCGCGAGGTCGAACAGCCGCATGTACAACACCGGGCGGGTATCGGCGTCGCGCGGGCGGTACGCGTCGGTGACGTACGGCACGTACATGCTGACCCGCACGCTGTCCCACCCGACCTTCGGGTTCACCTGGACCCGGTGCCAGGTCCGCCCGTCGTGCACGGTCAGGTCGCCGGGCCAGGTCTCGACCGCGACCTCGTGTGGGTCGGGCGCGTGCGACACGAAGTACCACTTGCGGAACAGCAGCCCCCACAGCCCCTGGCGGTGGGTGCCGGGGAGGATCCGCAGCCCGCCGTCCTCCGGGCGCACCCGGTTCAGGTGGAGCCCGACGTTGAGCTGCGCCTCGGGCAGCCTCCAGTTCAGGAACACGTCGCGCAGGCCGTCGGTGTGCCAGCCGAGCCCGGGGCGGAGGCTGCCGGGGGTGTTCACGTACCGGTTGAGCACCACGCCGTCCTTCTCGCGGTCGCCCACCCGGGCCTCCGCGCCGATCAGCAGGCGGACGGGCTCGAACCGCGGCTCGCGCACGAACGACCGGACGTAGTCGGAGAACTCGCTGGTGAACGCGAGCCGCTGCAGGAACGGTGCGCCGTCGGGGTCCTTGCCGATCCACACCGGCACCCCGAACACCGCCTCGCGCCGCTCCTCCAGCAGCCGCCGCTGCACCGCCCACCCCTCGTCGACCAGGCGCGCGACCTCGTCGGGGCGGGCGACCTGGTCGTACACCAGGAACCCGTGCCGGTGCAGGTACGCGCGCTGCACGGGGGTGACCTGGTCGCCGAGGCGGAACCGCGCGGAGTACGGCAGACCGGCGGCGATCCCGTCGGCCTCGGCCTCGCCGAGTGACCCCCACGCCGACTCGTCGACCACCGGCGGCGGACTGTCCATCGTCCCTCCCGCCGGATGTATATCAAACGTTCGTTTTATGTTCAACTCTGAATTCCCTGGGGGCGGAGCCCCTCACCCCGACCCTCTCCCCAGAGGGGAGAGGGGGCCGGTTAGAGCCAGTGCGAAGCACATTTTCTCCCTCTCCCCTGCATCGGGGGAGTGGGCAGGGGTGAGGGGGAATCCTTCTGGCCTCCGCGCGGAACCGATGAGCGGAGGGGTTACGAGGGTCCGGTGGAACCCACCGCGACCGATCTCGACGGGCAGTTGATCCGCCGCACGGCCTCCGGGGACCGCGACGCGTTCGTGGCCCTGGCCGAGCGGCATCGCGACTCGTTGTTCCGGTACCTGCGCAGCCTGGTGCGGACCGACGAGGCGGCGGAG
>JBEBJC010000278.1:0-9241 GCA_040080105.1 Myxococcota bacterium | reverse complement strand
GCTCCGACGGGCGGGCGGTACGTGTTCAGCGTGCGCAACGAGGCGTTCGAAGTCGTGTTGTCGGTGCTCGACACCTGTGGTGGCCCGGAGCTCGCGTGTAAGCCGCAGCCTGCGGTGGATCTGGCCGCCGGCCAGACCGTGGTGGTGGTGGTCGACGGGTTCGCCGCGGCGGACGCTGGCACGTTCACCCTCGCCGCGCTCCCGATCGCGTCGCGCGAGGATTGCTCGGTCGGCCTGGACGAGGACCTGGACACGTTGTTCGACTGCGCCGATCCCGACTGCTCCGGATCCGCGCGGTGCGCCGAAGACTGCACCGCGCCGCTGGACGAGGACCAGGACGGGCTGTTCGACTGCGCCGATTCCGACTGCACCGCGGCGCCGAATTGCCAGCCGACCTGCCCGGACGCGTCGTTGGACACGTTGCCCGCAGGGGTGGTGTTGGACACGAGCTTTCACCCCGACCAGGTCCAGATCTCGTGCGGCGCGGTGCGGGCGGCGGACTCGACCGTGAGCTTCGTGGCCCCGACCGACGGCAGGTACGTGGTGACGGTGCGGGGCGCGGGCGACGTGCTCACCGCGAGCGACCTGATCGGCGGCTCGGTGGCGGTGCTCGACGGGTGCGGTGGGGCCGAGCTGGCCTGCGCCGCGTCGCCGGACGGAGCGCTCGACGCCGAGCTCGCGGTGGATCTCGTCGCCGGCCAGACCGCAGCGGTGGTGGTGGAAGGCGCGAACACACAGGCGGCCGGGCAGGTGGAGGTGGTGGTCACCCCTGCGGGGGCGGTCGAGGCCGGGTGTGACGATCGGGTGGACGACGACGGGGACGGCCTGCGGGACTGCTTCGACCCCGACTGTTCCGCTGTGTGCGGCACCTGCCCCGAGAAGGCGCTGGTCGGCGCTCCGTCCACGTTGATGTCCACCCCCACCGGCGACCACCACTTCGCCGACGACTGCCCTCCGACCGCCGGGATTCCGGACGAGACGGTGTCGTTCACCGCGCCCACCGAAGGGGTGTACACGTTCGACACCCTCGGCACGATTGGGCACAGCACGCTCACTGTCCGGGACGGGTGCTTCGGCGACGTGCTCACCTGCGACGACGAGCTGTACCCGCCGGCCGAGGGGTTCGCGTTCCTCGCCGCGGGTGAGACGGTGGCGTTGGTGGTCGATGCGTCGGGGCCGTACGTGCTCAACGTGTCGGCCGCGATCCCGTTCGAGGTCGCCTGCGACGACGGTCTGGACGGTGACGGCGACGGCTCGATCGACTGCGCGGACGGGGACTGTGGGTGCGAGACCTGCCCGGACGTGACGCTCGCCGAGCGCAGCTTCAGCTGGAGCGGATCGACGCTCGGGGCGCCGAACGAAGACAGCCCGTGGTGTGCACCGTCGTGGGCCGGCGAGGTGGAGATCGCGTTCACCGCGAGCGAGACCCGGACCTACACGTTCGACACGTTCGGCTCGAGCTTCGACACCGTGCTCACCCTGAGCCTTGGGTGTGGGGCCGCGTCGTACTTGTGCGGCGACGACGCTGCGTCCACCGTCCAGTCCGAGCTCACCTACGACATGGTCGCGGGAGAGACGGTACTGGTCAACGTCGACGGGTACTTCGGACAGGAGGGCGATGTCGTGTTGAACGTGCGCTAGATTGTGTCAGCGCCGGCGCGAAGACCCTGTGGTGGAATCCGCGACAGCCCTTGGCTGACCCAGGGCATTGTGGAGATCATTGCCGACGTTCCTTCGAACCCAGACTTGCCGATGATCCAAAGATGCTGCCGCGTGTTCCCGTCATGGTCCGGGTGACGCGGCGCAGATCGGCCACCAGGCCGGTGCGGTGGGCGGAGACCGCGAGATAGGCGCTCGCGCGCCTCCTGGACCGCGCGGAGTGATCACCCGAGGGGCCGACGCCTCGAACACCGAGCGGGGTTCGTCCCACGGCGGGTCGGGGATGATTCCGACACAGAATCGGTTTGGTTTCAGAGATTTATTCGTGCACTACCAGTTGCAGCCAGGTAAGTTGCGAGTGTGATGCCATCGACCGTCCAACGCAGATCGCGGTCGATCTGGGCGTCCTCTACTTCACTACTGACCAGGAAGATGCACCGATGACCCATCGTGTGGCGATTGCTCTGTTCGTGATTACCGGCTGCTCCGACGGGACGAATATCGACAACACAGGTTCTACCGACTCTCGGACCGACACCCAGACAGGGACCGATTCGGGTACCACCAAGCCTACGAATCCGTACGGAGAGGGTCCTGCGGCGGTGAACCTCGGCGTCACCACGGACGGCGGCGCGCCCGGCAGCTACGTGATCCTCGCCGAGACCGCCATCACCAACGTCACCGGCTCGTCGATCACCGGCGGCGACCTCGGGTTGAGCCCGGCGGCGGCGTCGTTCATCACCGGGTTCTCGCTGGTGGCGGACCCGACCGACGTGTTTTCGACCTCTGTCTCGGTCACGCCGCCCGGTCGGATCTACGCCGCGGACTACGCCGATCCCACGCCGACGAACCTCACCGCCGCGGTGCTCGGCATGCAGGCCGCCTACACGGACGCGGCCGGCCGGTCGCTCCCCGACCACCTCGACCTGAACAGCGGTGACCTCGGCGGCGCCACGCTGAGCCCCGGCCTGTACACCTGGGGTAGCACCGTCACGGTCCCGAGCGACGTCACCCTCGCGGGCGGAGCGGAGGACGTGTGGATCTTCCAGATCGCCAACGACCTCGACGTGAGCGCAGCCACCCGGGTGGTTCTGAGCGGTGGCGCCGACGCGCGGAACATCTTCTGGCAGGTGGCCGGGCAGGCGACCATCCACACGAACGCGCACTTCGAGGGCGTGATCCTGTCCAAAACCGCGGTGACGCTCCAAACCGGGGCCTCGTTCCACGGCCGCGTGTACGCCCAGTCGATGGTGGCCCTCGACGACAACACGGTGACCGCCCCGTAGACGTGCGCCGGTTGGCGACCGCGCGGACGGCCTCGCGCAGGCTGTCGGCGGGCCTGCAGCCCTCGGGTTCGTGGCCCGGTTCACCCCTTCGCGGTGGCTTCGTAGCGCCGTCGACCCACGGCGGTGAACGTTCACCGCCGTTCACCACTGGTCCGCCGGCGCGGCGGTGAACGCGGGATCCGGTGACGTTCGGAGCACCGGAGGCCCGATGCTCACCGCGCTCTTCGCCTGCGCCCCTGCGCCAGAACCCGAACCATGGTCGATGGCGGTCGTGCACTCGGTGGTGCCGTGGGTTCAGGACTCGACCGGCCATTGGCTGCTGCTCGACACCGGGACGCCGCGCACTCAAGTCCGGCCGGACGTCGTGGGCGGCAGGACGGGCTTCCGTTCGCCGCCGGGCTGGACGGTGGGCCGGTTCGACCCGGACGAGGTGCTGGTGTCCGATGATCTGCCGCAGCCCATGCTCGAGGCGGAGGCCCGCGGCGACATCGTCGGTCTGGGCGGCATCGTCGGTGCAGACCAGCTGCTGACGCGTAGCTGGTGGCTCGATCCGCGCGCCTCCACGCTATGGGTCGACCAGGATCCACCGGGGGTCCGCTCGGTCACCGAGGTGCCGGTCGCGCCGGAGGGCGTCGGCCGGAGCTGCTTCTCCGACGTGCCGTGCTTCGACTACGAAGGCGCGCGCATCCTCGTCGACGTGGCGATCGGTGGCGAGACGCTGACGCTGCTGCTCGACACTGGCGCCACGTACGTCATGCTGGAGCCTGCGGCGATGGATCGGCTCGGGCTCTCGGTCCACGACTGGGACTTCGGCGACATGATCGTGCCCATCGCCGCAGCCCGCGTGCGGCTCGGAGACGCAGTAGCGGAAGACGTCGCGGTGATGGTGACCCCAGAGGACTTCGCGGAGTCGCTGATCGGCCTCGAGCTGGAGGTGGACCGGCACGTGGACGGTGTGCTGGGTCACTCGTTCCTGCGCCGGTACGTGCTCGGCCTCGACGCGCCTGGGGGGACGCTGTCACTCGGCGCGTACACTGCCGGGTCCTGGGACTGGCGCACCCACTGGGTCACGCCGGGGTTCGGGGTCGATGACGGCGACGCGGACTGCTTCACGGTGCGGTTCGTCGTAGACGGGTCGCCTGCGGCAGACGCCGGGCTCGGTCCCGGAGACTGCGTGGGCGCCGTGGACGAGCTGCGACCGCAGGACGTGTCGGCGGACGAGGTGATGGCGTACCTCGCCGACCTCGGGGCCGGCGCCGAGGTGTCGGTGGACTGGGCCGGCGACGACTGGACCCTCGAGAACGAGAACTGGGCTCGCTGAGCCCGATCCAAGGAGGACGTGATGAGGTGGATGACGATGTTCCTGACGCTCGGCGCTGCGGCCTGCAGCGACCCGGAGCTCCTGCCGCTGCTCGATCGAGACGGCGCGATGGTCGGATCGTACGACCCGGCCACCGGCTCGGTCGAGGTCGGGCTCGACGGGGACGCGGTCGAGGTCCCGAGCGGTGAGCAGGCCGACCTCGTCGACGGGGTCGCTGCGCTCGACGAGGCGCTCGCGCCCGGAGACGCAGTGACCGTGCTCGACGCCAACGGCGCCCCGACCGAAGCGTTGACCGTGGGCGGCGCGGAGACAGCGATCGATGGTCGCTACGGGTCTTGCAACAGCGCCGGCTCCTTCTGAGCGACGCGAACATGAACCGGTGGACAACGCTGTTGCTCCTCGTCGGCTGCGCGCCCGGACGAGGGTTCCTACCCCTCTTGGACGCCGACGGCGCGAGGGTCGGCGTGTACGACCCCTCGATCGGATCGATCGAGGTCGGGCTCGACGGCGACACCATCGAGGTCCCGAGCGGCACGCAGGCCGACCTCGTCGGCGGGATCGCGGCGATCGACGAGGCGCTCACGCCCGGCGATTTGCTCGTGATCCACTCGGATGGCGCCACCGAGGCGCTGACCGTGGGGGACGCGGAGGGGGCCGACGACGGCCGCTACGGGTCCTGTTTCGACTTCAACAACTGAACGACGGAGAATGCCATGAACCGCTGGATGCCAATTCTGTTCCTCGTGGGCTGCGCAACCGAGGGAGACCTCCTGCCGCTGTTGGACGGCGATGGCACGATGGTCGGCGTGTACGACCCCTCGATCGGATCGATCGAGGTCGGGCTCGACGGCGACGCGGTCGAGAGCCCCGATGGGTCGCTGGTCGACCTCGTCGAAGGCGCGGCGACCCTCGACGAGGAGCTCGCCCCCGGCGACGCTGTCATCGTGCTCGACGGGGCCCGAGCCACCCCGCTCACCGTCGGCGACGCCGATGCCTCCCAGGACGGTCGCTTCGGGGCTTGCACCGCCTCGCGGTGAGGCGAGCGGTCACCGCGGCCCCTGTTCGGCTGCGGGCCGTTAAGCCCCCGCGATGGGAGCGATCCTCCAGCTCGGCGCCCGGTGGGTCGACCTCGCGACGGGGCGGACGAGCCACGAGGAGCAGGTGCGGCCGGCCGAGCTGCGCCTGCTCAACTACCTGGCCGAGCGGCTCGACCGGACCGTGTCACTCGACGAGCTGCACGCCGACGTGTGGGGCTACCACCCGAAGGTCGCGAGCCGGTCGGCCTACAGCTCGATCAACCGGCTGCGCGCGCTCATCGAGCCCGATCCCTCGTCGCCGCTGTTCCTGCGGTCCCGCCGCGGCGGCTACTGCTTGTGTGGGGCCACGATCACCGCCGATACGACCCCTGGCCGCCGAGGATCGCTGCCGGACGTTTCGACGTTGTTCGTGGGCCGCGAGGAACTCGTGCGCAGGCTCTCGTCGTCGGTGCCGCGACTCAGGATGCTGGTGGGGACCGGCGGGTCCGGCAAGAGCCGGCTCGCGCTGGAGGTCGCGCGGCGCCAGGGGCTCGCCGGAGGCGCGTGGTGGGTGGACGCCCACGCGGCACGCCACGCCGACGACGTGGAGGAGCGCGTCCGCGAGTTGCGCCTGCTCGATGCCCCCGGGCCGCGCCTGGTGATCGTGGACGACGCCGACGGGGTCGATGGCCTGGCGGAGCGCCTCGCGGCCTGGCTGGATGCTGCCCCGTCGCTGCACGTGCTGGTCACCGCCCGCAGCGCCACGGTCGCGCCCGCCGCCGAGGTGGAGCGCATCGGGCCGTTGCCGGCGGCCGACGCCGTCCGCCTGGTGAGGGATCGGGCGAGAGACGAGGTCGTGGACGCCCTGTCCGGGCCGAGCCTCGACGCACTGCTGGTCGCGACGGACCGCCTGCCGCTCGCCCTGGAGATCGCGGCGGCGAACCTCGAACGACTCGGCCCGGACCAGGTCCTGCGCGATCTTGCCGTGTTGTCTGCCAGGGCCGATCCTCGCGGCCGCACGCTGGAGGGCGTGGTGCGCTGGTCGGTCGAGGGGCTACGCGCGATCGAGCGGGACGCGCTCGCTGCCCTGGCGGCGGTTGACGGGGCGATGTCGGGCGAAGCGGCCAGGACCGTGATCGGCGGACGGGAGGCGGCGAACACGCTCGGAGCCCTGGTGGAGGCCGGACTCGTCGCGGTCGAGCACCGTACGGAGACCCGGTTCCAGGTCCTCGCGACGGTGCGCGGGGTGGTCGAGGCGGATCCCGCCGCCCTCGACCGGCTTCTGGAGCGCGTCGGCCGAGACACCTCCGCCGCGTGCGCGGACCCGTGGACGCTTCACGAGCGTCCGGGCGCGCTCCGGTTCGGGCTGTCGGTCGAGGGCCACGCCCAGTTGTTGGACCGCGCGTCGACGCTCGGTGGGGACCGTGGAGCGGCGCAGATCCTGGGCCTCGTCGTCTCACAGGAGGGCCGGTCGCGTGCGGCGTTGCGCGCGGTCGAGGGCGCACTTCGCCAGCCCCTTCCCGCCACGTTGGAGTTTCACCTGCGCCGGTGGTGGCTCGCCGCCCAGCTCGGGCCCGCGCCGGAGGACTACGCGGCCCTCCTCGCCGCCGCCGCCCGCACCGACGACGTACGGCTGGAGCTCCTCGCCCGCCTCGTGCAGCCCGTCGATCCGACCGCCGAGCGGCCGCTCGCCGAGGCGGAGGAGCTCTGCCGGTGGGTGCAGCCCGATCTCGCCGCCAGCGCGCAGATCTACCTGGCCGCGCGCCGGTTCGGGGCGGCCATCCGCACGGGCGCCACCGACCGGGCTCGGCAGCACGCCCAAGCGGCGCTCCGGTTCGCGCTGGGCGGGGTCCGGCACCCCGAAGACGCGAGCCTCGCCCGCCGGGTGGCGATGGAGTACGCGGTGCTCACCTCCGAAGTGGACGAGGCGGAGCGGCAGGCCACCGAGCTCCTCGCGCTGCCGCACTCCCGCGATCGGTTTGCCGACGCGCACTTTGCGCTCGCGTGGGTCGCTCATCACCGCCTCGACGGTCCCGGACTGGTCCAGCACGCCGTCGCGTCGCTGGTGACGGGGCGTGAGGCCTCCGGGCACGGCTACCTCGACCGCCTGCGGAACCTCGCCTTGATGATGTTCGTCGCGGGCCGGCCCGAGGGCCCGGAGTGGCTCGGGGAGTGCCTGGATCTGGAGTCTCCGACACCGGTGGGAGAGGCCTGGCGCGCGTTGTACCGCTCCGCCCGGGCTGCCGCAGCGGCCGGTCCGGAGGCGGGCCTGGCCGACGCCCAGCTCGCGGTGACGCTGGCGAAGGAGGTCGGTGGCGGGTGGGGGTTCGTAGCGACCCAGGTCGGCTGGCTCGCCGAGCTGTTGACCGCGGTGGGCGATCTCGAGGCGGCCGTGGGGGTCCTCGCGACCGATGGGTGGTCGGCGCAGGAGGTGCCGCTCCACCTGGTCCGCGCCGAGCTGCTGCTGTGGATCGGCGACACGACGTCGTCCGCGACGCTCGCCGAACGAGTGGCGGCCGCGCCGGGCCTCGCAATGACCGGAGCACGAGCGAACGCCGTGCTTGCGGTGATCGCTGCCGAGTCCGGTGACTTCGCGACCGCGGACCGGCACCTCGCGCGTGCGGGATCGGCGACGGGTCCTGGGCGCTGGTGGGTGGATCTGCACCGGGAGCTGATCCGGGCCTGGCGCGAGAGTGAGGAGCCGGTCACCCCCACGCTCGAGATCCCGGCAACGCGCTTCGCAGCCCGTTGGGCGACCTCGGCTCTCGCGACCCGCGCGCGGAGAGGGTCGGCGCGCCGGTCGTGAGCTGTCACCAGCGACGATTGCCGCTGAGGTGGAGTACCCTCACCTCCTCGGGAGGGCTGGATGCGTTGGTTCGAGGGAGCAGTGGCGTGCGTGGCGACCGCAGCGCTGGTGAAAATCGCCTGGTCCGGCGTCGGTGGCGTCGCGCAGGCCGCGGAGCCTGGAGCGGTGGCGTGCGAGGTGTTCCCGCTGTTCATCGGGCCAGCGGTGACCTTCGACAAGGCGGCACGGAAGTGGCGCGAGGGGGCGGCGGAGCCGGTGCGTGTATGGGCGCAGGCTCATCCAGGCCCGACGGTGGTCGCGACCACGATCGCTGCCGATACGATGCTGCTCGTGTGCGTACGCGAGGGCTGAGTGACAGCGTCCGGCGGGGACAGGACCGCTCGACACGGCCTCCGCGCCGCAATCGGCCCCCGGCGCCGGCTGCGGCCTCGAGGACCCGACCGTGCGATGGCCGGGCCCTCCGGACGGACCGCACAAGGCGGGGTCGGTTCAGCGCCGCGAAGCGATCCACCCGCAAACCACCGCGACGAGCCCGCGCGCGACGAGCTCGGGCGGCGGCGGCGCGTCGACCCACAGCGGCCCCAGGTCCACCACCTCCACCATCGTGGCGGCGGTCCCCTGACGGTGCGGCTCGGGGAACCGCGACGCCTGCAGCGGCAGGCCCGGCGCCCCCGGTGGCCACGCCGCCCGGTCCAGCCACTGCACGCCGAAGTACGGGGTCCGACGCACGACCTCGGTGTCGAGGTCGGTCTGGCCGAAGTGCGCCCCGAGCCAGTCCTGGCACGCAGCTTCGCCGTACGGGCCGGCCTCGTCGCCGCGTCCGCCGATCACGCCGCCGACCGAGACCACCGCCAGGGTGCGGTCGCGCAGCTCGAGGTCGTCGGCGAGCCACCGCAGCAGGTCGGTGACCCCGGCCTCCTCCCCTACGAGCACCAGCCGGGTGGTCACGTCGGCGGCGAGGGACCGCAGGCGGGTCGGTCCGGTGCCGTCGCGTGGGATCCGCACCACCGAGCCGCCCGCGCCCTGCCACTCCGCTGCGAGCGCGTCGAGCACCGACGGTCCGGCGAGGCGATCCGAACGCCCTTCGACGAGCACCCACACCGCGTCGATCGCCCGCCGCGCGGCCGCCAGGAACGGGCCCGCGCCCGCCCCC
>JBEBJC010001379.1:0-1924 GCA_040080105.1 Myxococcota bacterium | reverse complement strand
CAGCCACACCGGGAGCGCCCAGTCGCCCACCCGATCCGCGATCACCGACGGCAGCCCGAGGATCCCGCTGCCGACCACGCAGTTGACCACGAGCGCGGTGAGGTGTGGCCGCGAGATCGCGCGGACGAGTCCCGGTTCGCTCACCCGCCCTCCGGGCGGAGCCTACCCCGGCGACCGGACCGCCGGATCGTCGGCGGGCTCGAACGGGATGATCTGCGGACGGCCCTGCGGCGGGGACACGGTGCGCGACATCGGCTCCTCCCGCCGCTGTCGTACTGCACCTGCCGCTCCAACCGATGTAATCCGAGGTAACCTCCGCCTCGGCTCACCGGGGCGTGACCCCCACGTCCGCGAACGAGACCCGGAACGACCCGTCGGCGGTGTGGTGCTCGGTGGCGAGCGTGAGCGGTCCGGCCTGCACGTAGCCCTCCGACGTCGTGACCAGGCTCGGCGCCGGGCCGGTCTTGCCGCCCTTCCAGTACGCCCACGCCACGATCTTGCCGTCGGCGTCGAGGTACAGGTCGTACGCGTCGCCGGGGGTGTACCCGCCGCCGGCGGCAGCGTACTGCAGGGTCACGAGGTGGGCTGCGCCGTCCCCGATCGGCCGCGCGACCTCGCCGCCGTCGGTCACGATCGGATCGGCCGGGCCGGCCCACGACAGGTGGAGCTGCGGCATCAACCAGAACGTGTCGTTCACGAACTGGGCGTCGGCCTGCTTCTCGGCGTCGGTCGACGGCTTGCCGAAGGTGAAGGTCACGGGTTCGGCGTCTCCGACCCGCAGCGTGACCGAGCCGTCGGCCGGGCGCCACGACCAGCGTCGGTTCACCTTCACCTCGCCGCCGCGCTCGACCACGAACGCGAACGACAGCTCGCCCACCTGGTCGAGTCGGTCGGCGCCGAGCAGCGCCACCGCGGCGCGAGGGTCGGACGGGGGATCGGCGGCCCAGGCGGCGGCGAGGAGTGTGGTCCACATCGGGCCCTCGTAACGCGCTGGTTATGGGGGCCGAGCCAGGAGGGCGGGTGGCCGATCGGTTCGTGGCCGTGTCCGGGAACATCGGCGCCGGTAAGACCAGCCTGGTGCGGTACCTCACCGAGAGGTACGGCGTGCAGCCGATCTACGAGCCGTTCGGCGACAACCCGTACCTCGACGACTTCTACGGCGACATGCCCCGGTGGGCGTTCCACAGCCAGGTGTTCTTCCTCGGCCGGAAGTACAAGCTGCACCAGCAGGTCGACGCGAGCGCGGGCACGTTCGTGATGGACCGCACGATGTACGAGGACGCGGAGATCTTCGCGGCGTACCTGGCACGCAGTCACCGGATGACGCCGCGGGACCACGCGACGTACCTCGAGCTTTACGACTCGCTCAAGCGCTCGATCCGACCGCCCGACGTGCTGCTGCACCTGCGGTGCTCGGTGAGCGCCACCCGGCGGCGGATCCGCAAGCGTGGGAGGGCGAACGAGCAGCAGATCCCGCTCGCGTACCTGCGCAGCCTGCACGGGCTGTACGAGGAGTGGATCGCGGGGTGGAAGGACTCGCCGGTGGTGGTGTGGGACAGCGAGCGGCTGGACTACCTGGAGGATCTGGTGGACCAGCTGGAGTTTCACAGGACGGTCGAGAGGTTCTTGCGCTGAGGGAGCCGTACGAGGAGCCTCCGTCAGCTGTACCGAGGCGTCGGTCCTCCCCCCCGCAGCTCACGCTCCGCCCGCACCGCCACCGCCTTGGCTCGCCAGCGCGGCATGCTCCGTTGGTGCATTCGCGCGCAGGTGATCTTGTCGATGCAGACGAACAGGGACTTGCCGCATTCCCACCGCGTCGCGCAGTGCTCGACGAAATCCGCCGCGATCTTGTCGAGGCGCTCGTCGGCCGTGACCACCTCGTAGTCCTTGCCGAGCAGCTTATCGAGCAGCGCCGCCTGATCAG
>JBEBJC010000277.1:0-9248 GCA_040080105.1 Myxococcota bacterium | reverse complement strand
CGCGCGGCTGCGCCGGCTGATCCGCCGCGGGCGGGCGCTCGAGCTCGTCGACGGCGACGGGGTGGTCGCGCGGGTCGAGCCGCTCGAAGACGGGGCAGTGCGGGTCGAGTCCCGCGGGGACGTGCGGATCGTCTCGGCCGACGAGGTGGACGCGCTCGCCACGCTGCGCGGGGAGGCCCTGGTGGCGGCGGTCAGGCCCTGAGCTCGGTGAGGTCCGGGGCGGGTCCCGCCGCCCCGTGCCGCGCGGCCTCGAACGCGGCGAACAGGCGGTCACGCACCCCGGCCCGAGGGTCGGCGGGCCACCGCCAGGCGACCCGCGCGTCGAAGAACCGCAGGAACGCCGCGATCACCGGCAGCGGCGCCCCGAGCTCCTCTGCGAGCAGCTGGTTCGCCCGCAGCTGGCGCTGGCGCCCGACCTCGATCACGTCGTGTACGTCGAGCCCGATCGCGGCGAGGTGGGGCTCGATCTCCTCCAACATCGCGAGCTGGGCCCAGTACTCGCCGAACTCCCACCGCCACAGGTCGATCGCCTCGGCGGTGCTCATCCCGCGCAGCAGCCGCGGCAGGTGCAGCACACCCAGCGCCACGTGACGGGCCTCGTCCCGCTCGAACGACGCCACGAGCTCGCACAGCACCGGCTCGACCCGCGACTTGCGCACCAGGTGGAACAGCGCGAGCGCCATCGGCTCGATCATCATCTGCATGCCCACGAGCTTCTTCGTCAGCGTGTCGGCGCGCAGCGTACCGGTGAGCACCCGGGTGGTGGCGGGCCCGAGCCCCCGCGGCACCGGCCCGAGCAGCGCCAGGTAGTCGTGCATCACGTAGAAGTGGCGCGCCTCGTCGTGCGCCTGTGAGGTGGCGGCCATCTTCGCCTCGAGCGGCTCGAGCTGCAGCGCCAGCTCGGCCGACACCTTCCACGCCGCGAGCTCCCCCCACAGGATGATCGCGAACAGCCCCTGGAGGGCCTCGCGCTGGCGGTCGTCGAGCGCAGGGTGCCCGTGCCGCGCGCACAGCTCGGCCAGCAGCTCCTTGCCGTCCCACGCCTTGCGCTGGCCCTTGTGGTAGATGCCGGCGAGCTTCGCCGCCACGGCGTCGTCGGTTGGGGTGCGCAGCTCGTCGAACATGTCGAACGGCAGCGCCACGTCGGGCCGCACGCCGCGGGCGCGCCCGAGATCGGCGCCTCGGCCCACCATCGAGCGGAGCGTGCTTCGGATCATGTGCCCTCCTCGGAGCGCGCGAGGCGCTCGAACAGGTCGCGGAGATCGCGGTACGACTGGTCGAGCGCGTCGCGCTCCTCGTCGGTCCGGGCGAACGCGAGCTCGACCACGAGCCCGTGCAGCGTGATCCGCACCAGCCGTGCCAGCCGCTCGGGCGGCACCGGCGGAGGCCGATCGCGGAACACGTCCCGGACCCCCTTCTCGAGCAGCTCGGTGCTCTCGCGGTAGAACCCGAACAGGTCCTCGCGCAGCTCGCCGTGGTGGGTGGCGAGGCTCATCGTCTCGACCATGAACGGCGCCCACGCGGCCATGTCCCGTACGGTGGTCCACAGCGCGTCCATCGCGTCGAGCGCGGCGTCGACCCCGCGCTCCCCGCGCGCGAACCGGTCGTCGAACCGCAGGTGGAGCTGGCGGAACGTCGCGCGCACCGCCTCGATCAGCAGGTGCTCCTTCGAGTGGAAGTGGTAGTGCAGCAGGCCCTTCGACACGCCCGCGGCGCGCGCCACCGCGCCCATCGACGCGCCCTGGAACCCCTCGCGGCCGAACATCCGGGCGGCCGCGTCGAGGATCCGCACGATCGAACGGGTCCCGCGGGCAGAGGGCTGGGTCTCGCTGGGCGCCACGAACCCCCCGAGCAGTGGGTGGGCAACGGTCGGCCGGATGGATACTGGCCGGCCAGTACAAATTCAGAATGTCAGGAAAACCCTCCACTGTCAAGGATGAGCCCGTGGGGATCGACTTCTACTTCGACGTGGTGTGCCCGTTCGCGTGGCTCGCGAGCCGCGCAGTGGCGGGGTGGGCAACGCCGGTGCGGTACCACCCGATCCTGCTCGGGGGGCTGCTGCGCGAGCACGGGGCCGACCCGGACCCGAACGCGGCGATGCCCGCGTCGAAGGTGGCGCTGACCCGGCGCGACCTGGCGCGGCGGGCGGCGTGGGACGAGGGCAGGTCGGCGGCGCCCCCGGTCGCGTTCCCCGACGGTCACCCGCGCCGCACGGTGGGGGCGATGCGGCTGTTGACTGCGGCGCCGCCCGACCGGGTCCCGGCGCTCGCGGCGGCGCTGTTCGACGCCTACTGGGTCACCCACCGCGACGTGGCCGATCCCGCGGTGCTCGCCGAGCTGGCGCGCGCACACGGGGTCGATCCCGCGGGGATCGACGCCCAGGAGACGAAGGACGCGCTGCGGGCTCGCACCGCCGCCGCAGCCGCGCGCGGGGTGTTCGGGGTGCCGTCGTTCGTGGTCGGCGGCGAGGTCCACTGGGGGGTCGACCGCCTGCCGTTCGTGCGCGCGGCGGCGGGGATCCCGGAGCCTCCGCCGCCGGCCCACCCGGGCCGGACCGGCGGCGAGGTGGAGTTCTTCCACGACGTGGCGAGCCCGTTCAGCTACCTCGCGTCGACCGCGATCGCCGGGGTGGCTGCGCGCGCCGGCGCCGCGGTGCGCTCGACCCCGATCCTGGTCGGGGCAGTGTTCCGCGACATCACCACCCCGATGGTCCCGCTGCTCACGTTCTCCCCCGCGAAGACCGCGTGGGTCCGGGCCGAGCTCGAGCGGTGGGCGCGGGTGCGCGGGGTGCCGCTCCGGTTCCCTTCCACCTTCCCGATCCGGTCGCTCGTCGCCCAGCGGGTGTTGGTCGCCGAGCCCGCCGCGGCCCCCGCGCTGTACCGGGCGGCGTGGGTCGACGATCGGCCGGTGTCCGACGCTCCGGCCGTCCGCCGGGTGCTCGACGACGCCGGGTTCGACGGGGCGGCCCTGGTGGCCCGGGCCGACGACCCCCAGGTCAAGGACCAGCTCAAACACGACACCGAGCGCGCGATCCGGGCCGGCGTGTGCGGCGTCCCGTCGTTCCAGGTCGGGGGTGAGCTGTTCTGGGGCCAGGACCGGCTCGATCAGGTCGAATGGGCGCTGCGCGGATGGGGCGTTGCGACCGGAGGAACGGCGATGTAGTCTCCCGGCTCGCTGGGAGGCAGGAACATGTCGGTCCTCGGACGTGTGGGTGGGTTGCTGGCGTTCGCCGCCGGGTGCCAGGAGTATGGCGTGCAAGACGCGCCCGACGGTGGCTTCGCCGGGCCCGAGATCGAGGTCACTCCCACGTCGATCACGTTCGGGCCGACCGCCGGTCCGGTCAGCGACACGTTCACCGTGAAGAACACCGGCTCGTCGACGCTGCACACCTCCGAGATCCGGCTCGACGTGGGGGAGGGGGCGTTCACCCTGCTCGAGGTCGGACCGTTCGACGTGGAGCCCGCAGAAGAGCACCAGGTCGAGATCACCTACACGCCGGCAGGGGCGCTGACCTACGGGCAGGTCACCGTGTTGTCCGACGACGCGGACGAGCCGGAGGTGCCGGTGCAGCTCGAGGGCCTCGGGGAGACACCGGCGCTCGAGATCCACCCGCCCGACCACATCTTCGGCACGTTGTGCGCCGACTCGGTGGTGCTGACGCTCGAGAACGTCGGGGTGGCCGATCTGGTGATCACCGCGCTCGACTACCGCACGGCGTTCCCCGATCTGGTGCTCACCTCCGACCTCGCGCTGCCGCTGACCCTGGGCCCGTCCGAGTCGGCGCCGGTCACGGTCGACTACCTGCCGGTCTCCGGGGTGCCGGTGTCGGGCGAGCTGTCGGTCACCAGCAACGACCCGCGCGGCGAACGCATCGCGACCCAGTCGTCGGAGCTGTCGCCCGAGGGCACCTCCGAGACGTTCGTGGTGGAAGCCGACCCCGCGATCGACATCTTGTTCGCGATCGACAAGTCGGGCTCGATGGTCGACGACGCGCGGAACCTGGGCAACGCGTTCGCCGACTTCATCACCGAGGTCGACCTGGTCACGAACGACTGGCAGATCGGGGTGGTCACGAAGGACGCGGGCTGCTTCAACAACGGGATCCTGTCGCCGGTGGTGCCGAACTACGAGGCCGAGTTCGACGACGCGGTGTCGGGCCTCGGGCTGACCTCGGGCGACCTGACCGAGGCGCTGCTGGCGCTCACCGACGAGGCGCTGCAGGAGACCTCCGCCGGCGGCTGCAACTTCGGGTTCCTCCGCCCCGGCGCCGTGCTGCACGTGGTGCTGGTGTCCGACGAGCCCGAGCAGTCGGGTCAGCCCGCCGACTACTGGATCGACCGGTGGCAGGCGGAGATGTCCGACCCGAACCTGCTGGTGGTCAGCGCGGTGGCCGACGCGTTCTCCGGGTGTGAGGACGGCGCCTCGGGCTACGTCGAGGCGGCGACCCTGACCGGCGGGCTGCTGCTCGACATCTGCAACGCGAACTGGGGGACCTTCGCGGCGCAGCTCGGCGGGGCGAGCGCCCAATCGCTGCTCACGTTCCTGCTCGGGGCCACGCCGGACCCCGGCACGATCTCGGTCGCGGTCGACGGAACCACCTACCCGAACGGTTGGCACTACGACCCGATCCGCAACGCGGTGGTGATCGACGTTGAGCTGCCGGAGGGCGCGGTGGTCGAGATCACCTACGTGGCGCTGGGTTGCGAGTGACCGACCGCTGTTGAGCCTCGACCCCCTCATCTTCCGGAACTTCGCGATCGCGTTGTTCCTCGGGGCGCTGGTCGGGCTCGACCGCGAGCACCACGCGAGCGCCCGGCCGTCGTTCGGGGGGCTCCGCACGTTCCTGCTGATCTCGCTCGCGGGCGCGACCAGCACCTGGCTCGGCCCGCTGATCGGGGCGCCGTGGCTGGTGGGGGTGGCGCTGGCGGGGTTGTGCGCGTGGCTCGCGGTGGCGTACGCGGTCACGAGCCCCGAG
Organism: Myxococcota bacterium; assembly: GCA_040080105.1. Classification (GTDB taxonomy): domain Bacteria; phylum Myxococcota_A; class UBA796; order UBA796; genus JACKER01. Next base: position 4,273 of record JBEBJC010000277.1, on the reverse strand, counting down.
CAGGGGATGACCACCACGGTCGCGGCGGTGATCGTGTTCCTGACCGGCGCGGCGTGCGCGGCGGGTCAGGTCGAGGTGGCGGTGGTGGTGGGCATCGCGACCAGCGCCGTGCTCGCGTTCAAGGCGCCGCTGCACGGGCTCGCCACTGCGGTGGGGCCCGAGGACCTGGCGTCCGGGCTGAAGCTGCTGTTCGCCACGTTCGTGGTGCTGCCGCTGCTGCCGGACACCGCCGTCGATCCGTGGGGTGTGTGGATCCCGTACCGGCTGTGGTGGCTGGTGGTGGCGATCAGCGGGCTGTCGTTGCTCGGGTACGCCGCGGTCCGGGTGCTCGGCGCCCGGCGGGGGATGGCGCTCACCGGGCTGTTCGGTGGCCTGGTGTCGTCGACCGCGGTGACGCTGTCGGCGGCGCGCCAGTCGGTGACCAGCACCTGGCCCGACGCGCTGGCGATGAGCGTGTCGGTGGCGTGGGCCACGATGTTCGCCCGGGTCGCGCTCGAGCTGGCGGTGTTGAACCCGGCGCTGTTGCCGCAGGTGGGTCCGCCGTTGGTGGCGATGGGCGCGGTGACCGGCGCGGCGGCGGTCTGGTTCGGCACCCGTCACCCCGACGGTGATGTCGGGCCTCCGATGGCGCTGGTGAACCCGTTCTCGTTGTGGGAGGCGGTGAAGTTCGGGGCGCTGTTCGCCGCGGTGTTGCTCGCGGTGGAGGCCGCGCGCCGGTTCCTCGACCCGCGGGCGCTGTACGCGGTGGCGGCGATCGCGGGCACCACCGACGTGGACGCGATCACGCTGTCACTGGCGGAGCAGGCGCACCACGAGCTCGCGGCAGGGGTCGCCGCTGGGGCGGTGGTGGTGGCGTCGATCAGCAACACCGTGGTGAAGCTCGGGCTGGCGGTCTCGGTCGGCAGCCGCCCGTTCGCGGTCCGCCTCGCCGGGGTCGCCGCCGGGGCGGTGGTGGCGGCGCTCGTGGCTGCGGCGGTGGTCTGGTAGAGGGTCAACCGATCGGACGCATCGGCGCGTACGCCCTGCGCGCCGGGACGGCGTACACCCGCTCCTCCTCCACGCAGAACCCGGTGAGCGCGCCGCCGTACACGCAGCCCGAGTCGAGCGCGACCAGCCACCGGTCCTCCCCCCAGTCCACCATGTGGTGGCCGCGGGCCGCGTCGTGGCCGAACAGCACCGCGCGGTCCCCGGCGTACACCTGCCACCAGAACGGCCGGTCCGGCGCCTCGTCGGGCCACCGGCGCATCGTGAGCGCCATCCGCCGGGTGGTGTGGTCGAGGGACCCGCTCGGGTGCAGCCCGGCGTGCACCACGGTGAACCGGCCCACCTCCAGGAACAGCGGCAGCCCGGCGACCCACGCCCGCCAACGGGGGTCGGCCCGATCGAGCGCGTCCGCGACCGCCGCCGCGTGGCCGCCGGGCTCGGGCGCGAGGACCTTCTCGTCGTGGTTGCCGAGCACCGCGTCGGACCCGCGCACCAGGTCCCACACGCCCACCGGATCGGGGCCGCGGGTGAACAGGTCGCCCACCGACACCACCCGATCGGGGGACGCCCGGTCGAGCAGCGCCGCCAGCTCGTCGGCGCACCCGTGGACGTCGCCCACCACCAGGGTCCGGCTCACGGACGGGAGTCCGCGACGCTGGGCGCGTCGAACCCGAGATCGTCCGCCGAGAGATCGGCCAGGTCGGGGAACAGGTAGTTCACCCGGGTGATCTCGTCGTCTCCGCGCTGCTGGCGCTCCGCCCGCCGCCGGATCCGCCCGACGGTCGCGACGAGGCGCGCGGCGCGGACCGGCTTGTGCAGCGCGTGCCAGCTCTCGTCCGGCAGGTCCCGCAGGCTCTCCTGCGGCACGAACGCGCTCACGAACAGCACCGGCGCCGAGGGGTGCTGCTCGATCGACAGGCGCGCGAGCTCGACCCCGCTGATCTCGGGCATCGCCACGTCGGTGACCAGCAGGTCCAGCGGGTTCTCGGCGATCCACGCGGCGGCGGCGCGCGAGGACGAGAACGCCCGGACCTGGTACCCGGCCTCGGCGATCGCCCGCTCGTAGTCCTCGAGCAGCACCACCTCGTCTTCGACCAGCACCACCCTCCGGCCGTCGGGCAGCGGCGCCGGCGCTTCGTCCACCACGTCGACGTGTCGCAGAGCGAGCACGAACCGCGCGCCGCCGCCGGGGCGGTCCTCCGCCCAGATCCGGCCGTGGTGGTCCCGCAGGATCTGGCGCGCCACCGCGAGGCCGAGCCCGGTGCCGCGGCGTTTGGTCGACACGAACGGCTGGAAGATCTCCTCCTTGCGCGCGGCGGAGATGCCGGGCCCGTCGTCCTCGACCATCAACGCGACCCCGCGGCCGCGCCGCCCGAGGCGGAACCCCCGCGCAGCGAGGCGGATCGTGCCGCGCTCGCCCACCGCGTCCCGCGCGTTCATCAGCAGGTTCACCACCACCTGCTCGAGGTCGCCCCCGGCGCCCAACACCAGCGGCAGGTCGCGGGGCAGATCGGGCACCAGCCGGACCCCGGTGGGGAGGGTGGGGTCGACGAGCGACATCGCCCCCGCGCACACCTGCGCGAGATCGAGCGGGACGAGCTCGCTCCCGGTGCCCCGGGCGACGGTCAACAGGCGCCGGGTGAGGTCGCTCGCCCGCTCGACCGCGGCCTCCATCCGGTCGACCCGGTCGCGGCCCCACGGATCGGTGAGCCGCGCGCGCAGCAGCCCGAGGTGGGCGAGCTGCGTCGACAACATGTTGTTGAAGTCGTGTGCGACCCCGCCGAGCAACATCGCGACGGTCTCGACCCGGGCCGCCTGCATCAGGCCGCGGTCGAGCTCGCGCCGCGCGGTGATGTCCCTCAGCGTGAGGTTGAGCAGCCCGCCGCCGAGCGGGGTGGCGAGTGACTCGAACACCTGGCCCCGCTCGGTGCGGAACTCCGCCCGGTCGGCGCGCGCCTCGGCCCGGGTGAGGTGGGCGCGCACCACCGGCCGCTCGGGGCCGCTCACCACCTCGAGGAACGGAGATTGGGCGCCGCGCACCCCGAGCTGCTCGCGCGCGGCGCGGTTCGTGTCGCGCACCCGGCCCTCGCGGTCGACGATCACCATCGCGTCGAGGCTGTCGCGCAGCAGCCGCTCGTGCTGCTCCGACACCTCGGCGTCGCGCAGGACCATCGCCGCCCCGAGCGCACACGAGAACACGAGCCCGGCCACCAGCAGGTGCGGCTGGCCCGAGCGGAGGCCGTGGCTCAGTGAGATCTCGGTCGCGAGCGCCGCGGCCATCGACGCGACGGCGAGCAACAGTAGGAACGAGCCGGACATCCGGGCTTCGAGCGCGCGCAGGGCGTACAGCCCGAACCACGCCGCCCCGACCCCGAACAGCACCTCGTCGGCGATCTCGAGCCCGTACAGCCAGCCCGGCGGCGCGCCGAGCCCGAGCAGGGACAGCGCGAGCGCAGCCGCGACCAGCAGCTGATCCGCCCCGCGCAGCGCGCCTCGCACGAACACCGCGACGAACGTGATGCCGAACCCGGCCGCCAGCGGGCTCACGAACAGCAGCGCCCGCACCACCGCGAGCGCGTCCGGCAACAACGCGTCGGCGACGCCGGCCTGGCAGACCGCTTGTAGCGCCAGCGTGGTCGCGAAAAGGCCGTACGACACGTACGACGGGCGCCACGCGCCGCGCGCCGCGACCACCAGCGGCAAGGTGGCGAGCAGCGACAGGCCGAGCGCGAACGCGACCCGCTGCACCTCGTACGTCTGCGCGGTGGCGTGTACCTCCGCGGCGGGGCCGAGCAGGATCCGCCCGGTGAGGCCTCCCTTCCCGTAGTCTCCCCGCAGCTCGAGCCCGAGCGTGTGGCGGGTGCCGGGCAGCAGCGGGGGCAAGATCGCGAACAGCGACGCGCGGCTGCGGACGTCGCGCCCCTCGCGGGCCGGGTCACCGACCATCCCGACCGTCGCCCCGTCGACCGTCGCGCGCAGGGCGTACAGCGGTCGGTCGACGTACACCGCGGTCGGCCCGTCTCCGGCGACGAACTCGGTCCGGGCGAGCACCCGCGAGGACGCGGCCACCCCCTGGGGCGCGAGCAGGCCCGGCAAGGTCAGTGGAATTGCCTGACCCGCTCCGTCCCCAGCGACGATCTCGGCGGTCCACACCCCGCCGAGATCGCGCACCGACGGCGCCGCGGGGCGGTTCGTCAGCACCGCGACCACCGCGGCGACCAACGCGAGCCCGATCCACGCCGGCAGGCGCAGGGTGGCAGCGGTCAGCCGGTCGTCGACCGAGGTGCGC
>JBEBJC010000276.1:0-9254 GCA_040080105.1 Myxococcota bacterium | reverse complement strand
CCCCGCGCCACGGGTCGTCGCGGCCGACCTCCGCCGCCCGCCGCTGCACCTCGTCCGCCGCCTCCTCGAGCGCGTCGAGCCCGTCCCGGTCGGGGATCGACCGGTCGAACGGCACCCGGGGCGCGTCGGCCAACGCCACGAGCCGGCCGGCCACCTGGTGCGCGCTCTCCCCGAACGGCCCGGGCGCGTGCAACCGCTCGGTGAGCGCGTTCAGCTCGGTCCGAGCCGCCTCGAGCTTGTCGGCGTGGCGCTCCCACTCCCCCGTCGGCCGGAGCCCGGCGAGCGCGAGCGGCGCCTGGAGCTGGGTCGCGAGCGCGCGCCGCGCGGCGTCGTTCGCATGCAGGTCGAGGCAGAACGGGCCGAGACCAGCCTGAGTGAGCCGGTGGTGGACCACCTCGAGCGCCGCCCGTTTCTCGGACACGAACAGCACTGTCCGGCCCCGCGCCAGGGTCTGCGCGATCAGGTTGGTGATGGTCTGCGACTTGCCGGTCCCCGGCGGCCCCTGCAGCACGAAGTCGCGCCCGTCGATCGCCGCGGCGATCGCCGCCCGCTGAGACGAGTCTGCGTCGACCACCGCGAGGTCGTCGCGCGCGGGACCCGCTCGGTCGAGGTCCGCCGGGGCGAGGAACCGGATCGACTCGTGCGGCTCGGACGTCCCGCGGACGAGGCGCGCCACGACCCGGTTCTTCAGCAGGTCGCCTGCGCGCGCCTGCAGGTCGAGCCACATCAGGAACTTGGTGAAGGTGAACTGGGCGAGCCACGCCTCCTCCCGCACCTCCCACTGCCCGAGGTTGACCACGGCTCGGCGGAACGCGGTGAAGATCCGGTCGAGGTCTAGCCCGTGGTCGTCCTCGTGCAGCTGGTCGAGGCCGGAGGTGTCGACGCCGGCGTCCCTCCGCATCTTCTCGAGCAACGTGACGTTGACCCTCACTTCGGCGTCGACCGCAGCCAGCCGGAACGGTTCACCGACCGCCCCGCGCGTGAGCTGCACCGGCAGCAGGACCACCGGCGCCCGCCGCAGCTCGCGGCTGGATGGGGTCTCGGTCCAGTACAGCGCGCCGAGCCCGAGGTACAGCGTGTGCGCGCCCGAGTCCTCCAGCGCGGTCCGGCTGGCGCGGTACAGCTCCAGCAGCCGCTTGTCGAGCTCGGCCTGGGTGTGCGGCGCCGACAATCGACCCGCGTCGAACAGCCCCTCCCGGGCCTCCGCCGGGAGCTGCCCCACCAACGCGAACGAGGACTCGCGCGCCAGTCGATCCTCGAGGCGATGCAGGTCGGCGACCTCGAGCTGCACCGTCCCCTTGGTCGGGCGCAGGTTCAGCAGCCGGTTGCGCAGCGACAGGTCGAGCAACTTGCGCTTCCACTGCTCGAGCTTGGGCTCGGTGTCGCGGGCGATCGCGGGCGCCGGGTCGAACGGTCGGATCTGCGGGACGTACGACCGCTCGACCGGGTTCGGGGCGCCGAGGCCCGCGAACGCCGCCGGCCCGGCCGCCCGCGCAGGCAACGGCAACACCCGGCGGAGCTTGCGCGCGCCGGCAACGTCGATCAGCAGGCGGTACGCGTCGGAGTCGTCCAGGCGCTGGCGGGCGACGCGGACGGCGCGGTCGAACGGCACCCCCTGCGTGACCGTCGACGAGTCGAACACCAGCGCCTCGCGCAGGTCGACCCGCTTCCGCAGCAGCACGGGGTCGTCCTGGACCGGGTCCTGCAGCGTGACCTCCGTGAGCCACACCCCGGGGAACGCATGGTCGGCGGTGAGCACCAGCACCGGGTGCAGCCCGATCGCCTCCAGCGCGGCCGCCAGCACCACCGTGAGGTCGAGGCAAGTGCCCAGCTTGGTGTCGAGCACCTGCTCGGGGGTCCGCACCTTCTGCCCAGCGGCGGAGAAGCTGGCGGGCGGGTTGACGTACCGCACGCCCGCGGCCGCGACCGCCTCGTACACCGCGGCTGCGAGGTGTGCGACCCGCTGCGGGTCGCGCGACTGGTAGCCGTCGAGCGCGCCCGAGCCGGTGCGAGCCTCGATCCTCCGCGCGGCGTCGGTGAGGATCGGCGGCAACGAAGGGTGGTTCGGCAACACGAACGCCGCCAACAGCTCGGGGCTCGCGCCGATCCCGCCCCACTCGTTGTACGCGAGCACCTCGAGCGGCTCGTGGTGGTCCCCGACCGCCACCCCGCCCGCGGTCACCTGCACCCGCAGAGCCCCGACCTCGCGCTCGGTGAGCTGCGCGAGCGCCGCGCCGTCGAGCGGTACGTCCACCGGGCCCAGGTTGTACGTCGTGTGGCCGTCGATCCGCGCGATCGACGACCGCGTGGGCCGCGCGACCGCCGGGTTCACCGAAAGGAGCACCTCGACGTCGACGAGCGGCCGATCTCCGAGGTTGTGCAGCCGCAAGAACCGCACCAGGGGAGCGCCGTTCTGCTGCAGCGCGTAATTCAACCGAGGCTCGAGCCCGACCTCGACCCGCAGCGCCTCCATCACGGACCTCCGGTAGATGGACGGACGTCGGGCGCGGATCGGACAGGGGGCGCCCGCGAACACCGCAGTGGGTTCACCCGGCCTCGTACGCGCCGATGTCGGGCGGACCCGCGACCGGTCGGCCGCGGATGTCGACCCCGTCCACGGTCGGGGTGCCGCGGTCGATCGCCGGGCTGCCCGGCCGCAAGTTGAACCCGTCGTCGTCGGTGAACGGCGCCCCGTCCGGGCCGAGGACATCCGTGGGGTCGAGGAACAGCGGATCGGCCTGCAGGTTGGTCCCGTCGCCGTCGAAGTACCCGTAGGTGTCCGGGTCCCACAGCGAGTACCGCGGCGTGCTCCCCCACACGATCCCGGTGTTGTCGGGCGGCGCGACGAACACGTTGTTCACCGCCTCCCACGAGCCGTCGCCGCCGAACGTCGACGCGACGTTGTAGAACACGTTGTTCGAGATCCGCAGCGCGCCGCGGCTGGTGAACTGGAACGCGTACGCCGTGTCGGCGAACACGTTGTACGACACGTCGACGTTCGCCCAGTGGGGGTCGAGGGTGAACACCAGGTTCTGGCCGCCCGGCCCCGAGTCCCACACCAGGTTGCGCCGGAACACCAGGTCGCCCGCCTCGCACCCGCCCCAGCACTGCTCGATCAGGTCGGAGTGGCTGCCGCCGACCGAGATCCACGGGGTGAACACGCTGTCCTCGATCCGCAGGGTGGTCTGGGTGCCGGTGAGCAGCTTGATGTGGTCCTCGGCCCCGATCTGGGTGCCGAACCACACCCGGGACAGGGTCGCGCTGCCCGAGTAGATGCACAGCGCCGCGCCGCCGTTGTCGGGGTTCGCGAACCCGGTGAACTTCACGTTGCGCAGCTCGAGCGCGCCCGCGTCGTCGCCGCTGTCGAGCGCCACCAGGCAGCTCGCGTCGGCGATCCACTCGAACCCCCCCGCGTCCCTGCCGTCGATCGTGAGGTACGGGTGCTCGATCCGGACGTACGAGGCCCAGTAGTCCGGTACCGAGGTGCCGGAGAAGTCGAACGTCACCGGGCCGTCGTGGCCGGGCTCCGCCGACCGGACGAGGGAGATCCGACCGTCGGGGGTGCCGCCGCGGGTCGGGACGAGGCGGGTGGTGTAGGTGCCGGCCCCGATCTCGACCCGGTCGCCCGGCGCCAGCGCGTCCCACCCGATCTGGTCGAGCTCGGGCCACGCGGTCGCCCACGACCGGCCGTCGGTGCCGTCGCCGCCGGGCGACACGTAGAACCGGGTCCCGGTGAACGTCGGAGCGGGGGTCGTCCCGGTCGGGTCCGGCCCCGGCGGGGTCGGATCGGACGGTTCGGGCGTGGGGGAGGCCTGGGTCGGCTTCCCATCCAGGGCGAGCTCGGGGCGGCACCCGACGGTGAACAGGAGGAGCGTGGTCATGCCGCCGAGTCTACCCGCTCACGGGCAACCGGTGTCGGCCGCGATGTCTTCGACGGTGCGATCGACCACGGTGAGCCCGGGCGCGACCTCGGCGTCGAGCCGGTCGATGTACAGGTCGAGGCAGAACGGTCCTGTGCCGTCGGGGCACGCCACACACGACACCCCGAACGTGGCGACCAGCTGACACACCGCTTCGGGGTCGGAGCCCAGGTCGAACGCTTGCACCAACGGGCGGGTGTCGACCGACCCGCGGAGGGTCACCCCCTCGAGCGCCTGGCCGTCGGGGGAGAACGCGCCCGACACCACCGCGGCGTTCACCGGCATGTCGAACTCGGCCACCCGCAGCGGCCACCCTTCGGCGCTCACCTCGAAGTACGGGTTGTCCCACAGCGTGGTGGTCGGCGCCAGAGTGGGGGCGCACAAGTCCTGGACCTCGGACTCGCCCGGCCCCACCACCAGCTCGAGCGCCGGGTCGGCGGCGCGCACGCCGATCTGCGACTCGTAGTCCCCGACCTGGGACGCGAGCAGCTCTCCCACCCCGAGCGGCGAGATCCACTCGCCGTCGTCGGGCGGGACGGGGAAGTCGGCGTCGGCAAGCAGCGCCGGGTCGACCGGGGTGCCGGTGGCGGTGGTGGTGAACTCGATCACACACGAGGTGGGCGCGAGCAGGGCCAGGTAGTGGGTGGACGGCGACATCGGGTCGCCGGTCCACCGCACGAGGGTCCCCTCGATCACGGTCACCCCGGGCACCACTGCGCCGGCGTCGTCCTGCACGGTGACGGTGGCGGTCGCCGGCTCGGACAGCAGCGAGAACCGGAGCTCGGCCCGGTAGAACACGTCGGTCGCGCCGGTGGCCGGCGAAGAGAACACCACCGGGCTGCCGCAGGACACGACGATCGGCGGCGACCCGGTGTCGCCGGTGGCCCCACCGGTGTCACCGGTCGCCCCGGTGGCACCCGTCGACCCGGTGTCACCGGTCACTCCGGTCGCGCCGGTCGGCCCGGACGGGGTCCCGGACTCCTCGGTCGGGTCCGGGGTGGCCTTGTCGCCGGTGCACGCGACCCCCCACAGCGCTGCTGCCAACATCGACGCCTCCGGCGACACCGTACCTGGCCAGGCGTCAGTCGTCGTCTTCTTCTTCCTCCCACCCGCCACGCCGGCCGTGTTCCTCCCCCTCGCCGCTGCGGTGACACTCCACGCAGTCGCGGAAGTCGCCGATCCCCTCCTCCCAGTGCTCGCCCGCGATGCTGGCGCGGCTGTGCGCGTGGCAGCCGTAGCAGGTGTAGGTGGTGAGGTCGCGCGCCGGGTGGCAGGTGGCGCAGGAAGCGTCGTGGTCTCGGTCGAGCACGAAGAACTCGCGGTGGTCGAACGTGGCGGGGGACCACGCGTCCTGCGAGTGGCAGCTCCCACACTCGGCCGCCGACTCGTGCAACGCGTCGCTCGGGGCCTGGTGGCACTCCCCGCACGCCGCGAGCACCTCCGGCGCGAGGACCTCGTGGCGGAAGGTGGCCGGAAGCCAGGTGGTCGAGCCGTGGCAGCTCCCGCACTGCGGGCCGGCGGCGGCGTGGGTGCGGTCGTCGGGCGCGGCGTGGCACGTGTCACACGCGTCGCGCACCGCCGGGCGCAGCAGGTCGTGCGAGAACGGCTTCCGCTCGCGCCGGGTGAGCCTGGGACCGGCGTGGTCGCTGTGGCAGGTGACGCAGTCCTGCTCGATCAGGTCTTGGTGGAACGCGGTGGCGCCGTCGAGCGGCGCCCCGGTGGTGGACCTGCGGCCGAGGTCGGAGACCGAGTGGCAGGCGGTGCACGCCTCGGTCGACACCCCGCGCAGCGGCACGTGACACGCGAAGCAGTCGGCGGCGAGGTCGGCGTGTGCGTCGATCAGCGGACCGGGGGCGAGCATCGGGCCGGGCGCGACGCCCGCGGCACCCAGCGCCGCCACCACCGCGGTCGCGGCGGCCCCCCAACCGACACGGCCGGTCAAGTGGCGCTCCAGAACACCACCGACGCCACGATGTGCCCCGCGCCCAGCGCGCCGAACACCACGGTGATCGGGAAGTGCGCCGTGCGCCACTGCTTGATCGCGTCGAACGCCGCGGCGTCCCAGAACAGCCGCTCGTCCGCCACCTCGGGGTCCACCCCCTGAACGCGCAGGGCGGAGCGCGCCGCGTCCATGTGCTGGCGTGACCGTGCGAGCAGGTACTTGCCGGTGAGCCCGCTGGCCACGTTGACCACCATCGCCAACACTGCGAACCACGCGAGGAGCGACTCGAAGTGGACACCTGCGTGCACCAACACGAGCAGCGCCCCCGCCCACGACAGCCACTCGTGGATCCGCAGGAGGGTGACGGGCTTACCGGAAGTGATCCATTTCCGTTTGCGGGCCGAGTACCCGAACGACAGCAGGATCAGCGACGTGCCGACGATGCCGAGGTACCGGCCGACCCACACGACGTTCATCAGGTGCAGCGCCGCGTCCACCAGCAACGTCGCGGCCGCCAGCATCCCGAGCGCCCCCAAGAACGGGACGATCTCGGCCCGGAGCAGCCCTGCCCGGCTCATCGCCGACCCCCGTGGATCATCTCGGACACGAGGCCGCGCTCGCCCCGCAGCTCCGCCACCACCACCCCGACCACGTGCAGCGGGACGAACGCGGCGATCCCCCACATCAGCAGCTCGTGGGTCTCCTTGACCCATTCGACCACCCCCTCACCGACCCCCAGCTCCTCCCGGAACAGCAGCGTCGCGCCGGTGGCCGACATCACCAGCAGCAGGGCGTAGAACGCCGTGTGGGTCGCCTTCACCAGCAGGGCGTGCACCGCGGCGGGCCGCTCGCCTCCGGGCGCCGCTCGCAGCTCCGCCACCGCGCGCGACAGCGTTCGGAGCGGGCTCTGCTCCCGGTCGAGCGCGACCACCGCCACCCGAACCACGACGAGGACCAGCAGAGCGACGCCGAGGGCGTGGTGCCACTCCCACATCTGGTCTCGCAGCAACTTGGCGACCGCGGTCGCCTGGTCCGACGTCACCGCCCCGCCGAGCTCCGCCACCTTGGCCTCGATCAGCGGGCCGTTCGCGCGCCAGCTCAGCACCGTCTTGCGCAGGACCACGGTCCCGAGCAGCCCAAGGACCACGAGCCCGTTCAGGACATGCCACGACCGCAGCAGCGGGGGGCGGTACTTCGAGAACCCAGCCATGCAGACCTCCAGGGACGCGGTCGAGCCGAGGCTCTGGCGTCGCGCCTCGACAGTAGTCCCATGGTTCTCTCGCCGCCGGGTTGCCAACTCGTTCTACTGGGTTTCTCATCCCAGACGCATCCGTGCCTAAGGATCCGGCCGCTCCCACGGGGCGAGCCGGTCGACCCGAAACCGGGTGTGCTCGCCGCGTTCGTACGTCAGGCGCCCTCCCTGTGCCTCCGCCATCCGCGCCGACACCGCGAGCCCGAGGCCGGTGCCCTCGCCCGGAGGCTTGGTGGTGAAGAACGGCTCGAACAGCCGCCCGACCAGCGCCGACGGGACGCCGTCCCCCGCGTCGACCACCTCGAGCCACCCGCCGTCCGGCCCCGCCCCGGCCCGCAGCTGGACCTCGGAGCCGTCGGGCGCCGCGTGCAGCGCGTTGCGAGTGAGGTTCAACACCACCTGCAGCAACGCCTCGCCGTCGGCGTCGAACCGCAGCCCCGGCGGCACCTCGACCCGCACCGACACCCCGCGGGTCGCCCCGAGCCGCGCAAGCACCGCCGCGCGCTCGGCCAGCTCGGTCACGTCCACCGGGCCGCGCCCCGCCGGCTCCCGATCGAGCGCCAGCTCGAGCAGCCCGCGCACGATCCGCTCGATCCGGCCGCCCTCCGAGCCGATCAGCGCCAGGCGTTGCTTCAGCTCGGGGTCGTCCACCTCGGCCTCGAGGTTCCGCGCGACCATCAGCAGGCCGGTGAGCGGGTTGCGGACCTCGTGCGCCACCCCGGCGGCGAGCCGCCCCACCGTGGCGAGCCGGTCGCGGTGCTCGAGCCGCCGCGCCACCGAGCGGCGCTCGGTCTGGTCGTCGAACACCACCACCGTGCCCCCGGGACCGCCGAGCGCCGAGTGCCGCACCTCGACGACCCGCTCCCCGTGCGCGGTCCCCGCCGCCGCGAGGACCCCGTCCCACGGGGCCGGGAGCGCGCCCAGCGGGCGGCCGATCACCTGGTCGACCGACAGCCCGGTCACCGCCACCGCGGCCTGGTTCCACACCACCAGGTCGCCCGCCGGGTCGACCGCCGCGACCGCGAACGGCAGGTCGTGCAGCGCGGAGAACAAGTACCGACGGACCTCGTCGTACGGGTCGGTCGGGGTCCGCCGCTCGGCGAGCGCCCGCATCTGGGTCGCGACCGGGCCCGCGGGCTCGACCGTCCCCCGCACCAGCCGCCGCGCCGCGAGCGCCCCGACCAGGCCGGCGAGCTGGGACTCCACCTCCTCCGCCAGCCGCCGCAGCACCAGCGGCCGGTCCTCCTCCGGATCGATCCCGGACGAGGCGAGCGCGCGGTCGACCTCCGCCCGCGCGTGCTCCGGCCCCAGCACCCCGCCGAGGCGCTCGACCAGCGCGCCGACCGTGACCGGCGGGCGGCCGCTCTCGCCGACCCACCCGGCGCAGGTCGCGGCGGCGGCTTGCTCGTCGCGGGACGGGCGGGTCACCAGCGAGCCCGCCACCAGAAGGGCCGCGTTGACCGCCACGCTCGCGATCGGCGCGCCGTCGCGCGGGTCGAACCACTGGTCCCCGGTGAGGCCGAGCAGGGGCGCGGCGACCCACGCGGCGAACGTCGCGCCGCCGCCGACCAGCCCGAGCACGAAGCCCACCCGGGTCGCCCGCGGCCAGAACAACGTGGCGACGATGCCCGGCAGCAGCTGCAGCGCGGCGGTGAACGACACCACCCCGAGGTCGACCAGTGAGCGGGGGTGGGGCAGCGCGAGGTGCGCCACGAACCCCGCGAGCACCATCCCGAGCACGGTCGCGCGCCGCACCGACCCGAGGTCGCGGTACTGCCGCTCGCGCCAGAACCGCAGCGGCAGCACCAGGTGGGTCACCACCATCCCCGACAGCGACAGCGTCTCGGCCAACACCATCGCGCTCGCCGCCGACGCCCCCGCGAGGAACGCGAGTGACCGCACCGCGGGGTGGCTCGACCACAGCAGCACGTACAGGTCCGGGTTCGCGCCCGGCGCCGCCGACTCACCGGCGAGCAGCAGCACCGGCACCGGCAGCACCAGCAGCCACAGCAGCGCCGGCAGCGACCACGCCGCGCTCCGCAGCGCCCCGTCCGAGGGCCGCTCCACGAACGCGACGTGGAACTGGCGCGGCAACAGGAACGCCCCGGCGAACGCCACCCACACGAGCCCCGCCCACGGC
>JBEBJC010000275.1:0-9266 GCA_040080105.1 Myxococcota bacterium | reverse complement strand
GTACGACAACCGTCCCCAGCGGTTCGTCGCGGCGGCGTCGGTCGGCGGCGAGCTGCTGAAGGGGGTCGCGATCGGGGTGGGGGCGAACCTGCTCGCGAAGGCCGAGGTCCGGATCGGCGCGACGCTCGCGGCCGACGTGGGGCCGCCGGCCACCACGTCAGGCACCGACCTGTCGAGCGTGGTGTCCGAGGTGACGATCGACGTGCACGACATCGACTTCCGGGTGGTGCCGGCGGTCGCCCCGTTGGCCGGGGTGCAGATCGACGTGGGGCGATGGATCGCGCCGCTCGATGGGCTGATGCTCGGCGCCGCGTACCAGGGGCGGGTCGGGCTCCCGCTGCTGGTCGACCTCGACGTGCAGGGCAACGCCACCCTGTCCGGGTTCGGCGACCTCGACCCGTACGTCGCGGCCGCGATCGTGCAGGCGTCGTACACGCTGTTCGACCACTACGTGCCGGAGCGGTTGAACTTCGGCGTCGCATACCGCCGGTCCGACGTGATCACGGTGACGCTGGACGGCCGGTGGACCGACTGGCGCGGGCTGGTGCTCAACGTGGCCCAACTCGACGGCGCCGAGGTCACGAGCCCGTTCGTGTCACTCGACGACGCGAAGATCAAGGACGGAAACCCATATGCGGTGACGATCCGCAGCACGATGGGCGCGCGCACCGGGCTCGAGCTCGCGTTGCCGCGGATCGAGCTCGAGCGCAAGATCGACTACGTCCAGCTCACCCTGCGCGGCGGGTTCGCGTACGAGCCGACCCCGCTGGTGTCGCAGGGGATCACGAGCGCGTTCCTCGACTCCGACCGATCGACCTACACGTTCGGGGTCGGGCTCGAGCACCACGACCCGTTCGGGTGGACCGACGGGGCGGTGTCGTTCGACCTCGCCGCCCAGTGGCACCAGCTCGCGCGGGTCCAGCTGCCGCGCGGGTCGGACACCCCCCGGGCCGGCTACGCCCGCGGCGCGCCGGGGATCGGCGTCGGCGGCTCGATCGGGGTGATCTCGGGCCAGTGGTCGTTCGAGTATTGACGGTCGGACGGCTGGCGCCGACGCCCTCGGGGCGGCTGCACCTCGGCAACGCGCTCGCGTTCGGGGCGGCGTGGCTGTCGGCTCGCGCCGCCGGCGGTCGGGTGCTGCTGCGGATCGAAGACGTGGACCGGGCGCGGGCGCGGACCGAGATCGAGCGCTCGATCCGCGACGACCTGCGGTGGCTCGGGCTCGAGTGGGACGAGGAGACGCCGCCCCAGCGGGTGCGCCCGTACGAGCCGTGGCTCGGGGCGCTCGGCCACCAGCTGTACCGCTGCCGGTGCACCCGCGCCGAGCTGGCGGCGTTCGACGCGTACCCCGGGACCTGCCGCGACCGGGGCCACCCCGACGGCGCGGTCCGCCTGCGCCTGCCGCCGGGCGAGGTCGAGTTCGTGGATCGCCGGTGGGGGCTGGTGCGGGTCGACCCCACCACCACGTTCGGCGACCCGGTGCTGCGGCGGCGCGACGGCTCGTTCGCCTACCCGCTGGCGGTGGTCGTCGACGACCTGTGTGACGGGGTCACCGAGGTGGTGCGGGGGGCCGACCTGCTCGAGTACACCGCGGTGCAGATCCACCTGTGGCGCGCGTTCGGCGCGACGCCGCCCACCTGGATGCACGCCCCGCTGTTGCTCGGGCCCGACGGGAAGAAGTTGTCGAAGTCCCACGGGTCGACCGAGATCGCGGCGCTGGCGCGCGCCGGCTGGACGCCCGACGACGTGTGGCGCCAGCTGCTGCCGTTCCTCGGGCTCGACGGGTTCGACCACGTCCGCGACGCGGTCGGGGCGTTCGACCCGCGCGGCGGCGGGCGCGGCCCGTTCACCGTCGACGCTACCAGTCGATGATCGCCGAGCCCCAGGTGAACCCGGAGCCGAACGCGACGGTCGCGACCTTCATCCCGCGCACGAGCTTGCCCGACTCCACCGCCTCGGCGAGCAGCAGCGGGATGGTCGCGGCGGTGGTGTTGCCGTAGCGCTCGATGTTGCTCACGAGCTTGTGCTCGGGGATGCTCAGCATCTGCGCGACCATCTGGTTGATCCGCAGGTTCGCCTGATGGAAGCAGAACAGATCGATGTCGTTCAGGTCGATCTTCTGCGCGAAGCACGCGGCCATCAGCGACTGGATCATCCGCTCCACCGCGTTCTTGAACACGAGCTTGCCGTCCATCTGCGCCCAGATGGAGTCGGACGGGATCTCGGCCACGCCGTCGGCACGGATCGACAAGAACGGCCGCTTGCGCATGTCCCACACGGTCTGCGCGAGGTTGTCGGCGTACCGACCGTCGGCCCCGAGCCACCAGCCGCGCACGCCTCGGTCTTCGTCGGTGGCGCTCACCACCACCGCGCCCGCGCCGTCGCCGAACAGGGACGCGATCGTGCGGCCGCGGGTGGACAGGTCGAGCGCGGCCGAGTGGGTCTCGCCGCCGACCAGCAACACGTGCTTGACCATGCCCGACTGCACCATCGACGACGCACACGCGAGCCCGTACAGGAACCCCGAGCACTGGTTGCGCACGTCGAGCGCGGGGATGAACCGCCCGAGCCCACACAGCCCGAGCTTCTCCTGCAGGTACACGCCGTCGCCGGGGAACGCGTGGGTCGGCGACAGGGTCGCGAAGATGATCATGTCGAGGTCGGTCTTCTCGAGCCCCGCGCGCGCGATCGCCATCTCGGCCGCCGGCACCGCGAGGTCGGCCGACGACAGCCCCTCTTCGGCGAACCGACGGGCCTCGATCCCGGTGCGCTGCACGATCCACTCGTGGGTGGTGTCGATGCCGTACTGGGTGCGCAGGTCGTCGTTGGTCACCACCCGCGGGGGGACGTACGCGCCGGTGCCGGAGATGTAGGCGTTCGGCAAGGGGGCTCCTGGGTGCAAAGGAACCCGTGTCCTATCCCGACCGGATGGCTGCCGCACCGGCGGGATACGGTCGCCCACGGGAGACGTCGTGTTCCGGTTGACGGTGCGCTCGTGTCGCGACGGTCGGATCGCCGCGCGGATCATCCAGCGAGACGGCGAGCTGTTCGTGCTCGACTGGGGCGACCCGGTGGTGGTCGCAGACGCGGCGCGCCGGATCCTCACCGGCGGGTTCGAGGTCGAGTGGGACGGATCCGAGCGGACGGCGACCCCGGACGGGCCAGCGCTGCTCGGCCAGCTCGCGCTGCACTACGCGAGCCACGGGTGGCTCGTGTTCGCCGACGAGCCCGGCTGGGCGAAGGTCCAGCGCGGCGACGGTACGTTCGACGGCGAGGATCGCGACGTGACCGAGCGGCTGTCGGCGAGCTCGGCCCCGCCGAAGATGCCGCTGCTGGTGTTGCCGACCGGGCCAGATGCTGAGGACACCACCACCGAGGAGGTGACCCTGATGCCGACCGAGCTCCGCGCGCCGATCAAGGTGTAGGGGTCCCGTCCTGGCGGCGGTACACCAGCATCCGGTGGTGGATCCGCCCGGTCGACAGGCCGACCTGGAGCGCGTCACCGCCCACGAGGCTCGCGAGCCACGGGTCGCGGGCTTCTCCGAGGCGGATCAGCGGCTGGAGCCAGTGCACCAGGCGATCGCGCGGGCGCCACGTCCGGACGTACCCGGTGAAGTCGACGTCGCGGGTCAGCGACCACCCAGCCGACGCCGCCACCTCCGACAGCTCGCGCACCGGCCGCACCGACGGCACCCGCCACCCGCGCACGAACCGCGCGACCACCGGGTCGTCGGGGGGGACCTCCGGCGCGCGCACGTCGTCGATCACCACCAGCACCCCACCCGGCACGACCCGCTGCGCGACCGAGGTGAAGAACGCGGCCGGATCGGGGGCGTGCGCGAACGCCTCGATCGCGAACGCGCCGCCGAACGTCCCGAGGGAGGCGGGCAGCGCGCAGAAGTCGGCGACCTCGAACGTGACCCCCACCGGCCCCCGCTCTGCCACCGCCGCCCGCGCCAGGGCGACCTGGGTCTCGCTGATCGACACGCCGACCACCTCGGCGCCGAGCCGGCGGGCGACCACCGCGCTGGTGGTGCCCACGCCGCACCCGAGATCGAGCGCGCGCGCCACCCCGGCGAGCTCCGCCACCAGCTGGTCGTGGGCGAAGTGGACCGCGGCTCGCACGTCGGCGACCCCGGGACCCCACAGCGCGCGGTGGATCACCTGTTCCTGCCCGAACCGCAAGAACCACCGCGTGTTGTGCTCGTAGTACTCACGGACCGAGGACACCGGCCGCTAGTCCGGCAGCGGCGGGAGCGGTCCCTGGCCCGCGTACACCTTGGACATCGCCTTCGACGGCACGTGGCCGCGCACGAACCCGAGCAGTCCGGCGTCGGTCTGGATCCGCACCGCCTCGTCGGGCACCGGGAACTCGATGCCCTTCTGGTCGGGCAGCGACTCGACCAGCTTGATCCACCCCGGCAGCGCGCACTTGCCGCCGGTCTCGCGGTCGCCGAGTGAGCCCGACCCGTCGGTGCCGACCCAGAACGCCACCGTGTACAGCGGGGTCATCCCCACGAACCACGCGTCGACGCTGTTGTTGGTGGTCCCGGTCTTGCCGGCGCGATCGTAGCCTTCGACCGACGCCTTGCGCGCGGTGCCGTTGAGCACCACGTTCCGCATGATGTCGACCAATTCGTACGCGACGCCGGCCGGGATCACCCGCGGCCCGGGGGCGCCGGGCACCGTGACCTCGGTGCCGTTCGCGAGCTTCATCTTGCCGCCCGCGACCGCGAGCAGGCGGTTGTCGCCGTCCATCACCTGATCGAGGAACCGGGGCTCGATCGGTACCCCCATCCGCGCGATTGACGCGTACGCGGTGGCCTGGTCGAGCGGGGTGACCTCACTCGACCCGAGCGCGAGCGTCAGGTCGTTGCGCAGCGGGCTCTTCACCCCGAGCCCGTGCGCGATCCGCGCGACCTCGGTGGGCCCGGCCTCGAGCGTCAGCCGCACCGCCACCGTGTTCAGCGACTTCGCGATCGCGGTGCGCATCGTGACCGGCCCCGCGTAGCCACCGCCGTAGTTCTTCGGCGACCACATCGTGCCGTTCCCGGCGGGCAGGTAGATCGGCGCGTCTTGGAACACGTCGAGCTGGGTGTGCCCCGCGGCGAGCGCCGACGCGTACACGTAGGGCTTGAAGCTCGAGCCGGGCTGCCGGCGGGCTTGGATCCCGCGCACGAACCCTTCGAGGGTCACGTCGTGGCCGCCGGTCACCGCGATGATCCGGCCGGTGGTGTTCTCGATCACCACCGCGGCCGACTGCGCCCACGGCCGCACGTCGAGGCGCACCAGATCGCCGCCCTCGTCGGCGTGACACACCCCGAGGAGCTCGCCGCCGCCGAGCTGCGCCGAAAGCGGGCGGGCCCTCGCGATGTCGGCTCGCTCGTCGAACACGAGGGAGCCCCAGTCCTTGCCCTGCAACACCCACTTCTGGGTCACCGTCCGCAGCTCGTTCAGCCGGCGGTTCCACGGCACCTGCACCACGAAGCACGACTCGGTCTGCGGGTCGGCCGGCGGCGGTCCGTTGTAGTTCCGGTCGACGATCGCGCGCGGACCTTGGCGCTGCAGGTGGTTCATCACCGCATCGCGGGTGACCTCGACCGCGACCGACTGGATCTTGGCGTCGAACGGGGTGACCACCCGCAGGCCGCGGCTGAACGGCTCCTCTGGCCCGAACAACCGCCGGATCTCGCGCCGCACCGTGGTCGCGTACGCGGTGGCGTCGCCGAGGTCTTCCCCGGTGACCCGCTGGTTGCGGATGATCGGCGCCTCTTCGTAGTCGATCACGTCGACCGGATCGACCCACCCTTCGTCCATCATCCGGCCCAGCACCAGCGAGCGCCGCCACTTCGCGAGATCCGGGTGGCGCCGGGGCGAGTACCGCGACGGCGCCGGCACGAGCCCGGCGAGCAAGGCCGCTTGGCCCGGGTCGAGCTGGCGCGCGGACACGCCGTAGTAGTCGCGCGCCGCCGCCTCGACCCCGTAGTTGCCCGCGCCGAGGAACACGAAGTTCAGGTACAGCTGCAGGATCTCTCGCTTCGTGAGCTCGCGCTCGAGCCGGAACGCGAGGATCGCCTCCTTCACCTTCCGCTTGATCGACTTCTCGGGCGTGAGCAGCAGGTTCTTCACCAGCTGCTGGGTGAGCGTGGACGCACCCTGGGTCGACTCCCCCGAGCGATAGTTCACCACCACCGCCCGGATGATGCCGACCATGTCGACGCCCGGGTGGTCGAAGAAGTGTTGATCCTCGGCGGCGACGTACGCTTGCCACACGTGATCCGGCAGCTCGTCGAGCGGGACCCAGAACCGGCGCTCGAGATAGAAGCTGTCGAACGCCTTTCCTTCGTGATCGAGGATCTCGCACGCGGTCAGGGGTCGAAAATTGCGGTAGTCACCCAAGTCCGTGGGCAGCTCCGCTAGGATCTGGCTGTCGATCCACGACCAGAGCCCGCCAGCCGCTACCGCGGTGACGACGAACGAGGAAAGGAGCGAAATGACGATCGCCCTGCTGAAGCTGCTACTCATGGGGGGCGCCTGTGGTGGAGCCGAGCCTACCCCCGCGCAGCCCCCGGCGGAAGGCGCCCCGGAACAGCTCGAGGCAGCAGCGGCCGACAAGCCGGCTCCGAAGGTGCTTCCGGTGATCGTGTCGCTCGCGCCGCCGCGGCCGACCGGCGCGTTCCGGTGGCAGACCGAGATGATCGGCATCTACACCCTGCTGGTCGAGGTCGGCCTGATGGAGCTGCAGGGCGTCATCGTGGTCACCAACGGGCGCCCGGTTTCGCCGGGCCTGTCGCACCCGATCGGCCAGGACGAAGGTGCGAAGTGGTCGGCCGAGCTGAAGTTCGGCCCAGACGCGAAGAAGGTCGAGGTCGAGCTCGAGCTGTGCACGAACGGGGGCCGGCGGTGCAAGTCGACCGCCGCCACCGGTGACCTCGAGCACCCCGAGCTGGCGGTGGCCGAGCTGCTCGAGTTCGCGTCGACCACGCTCGAGCGGGAGCCCGCGGCGGGCGCGGTGGCGCAGTGGCGGATGCCGGTGTCGCAGGACCCCTACGCGGTGCTGATCGCCGGGCGGTCGGCCGCCACCTGGTACGGGCTCACCGACTTCCCGGCCGAACAGGAGCTCGACAAGACCAAGGATCCGGTGCTCAAGGCGGTGCACCTCGATCCGTCGATGGCGCTCGCGCAGTGGTTGCTGGGGCGCCGGTTCGCGCTGCGCGGGCTGTGGGACAAGGCGATGCCGGCGTTCGCCGCCGCGCGCGAGGGGCGCCCGCTGATGCCGGTGTTCCTGGCCGACGAGGCGATGACGATGCAGGCCGAGCGACGCGAGCTGGCCGCCGCCGACGCGTGGGAGTCGCTGCTCGACGCGGTGCCGAACGACCCGCGGTTCCTGCTGGCCCGGGTCGAGACCGAGCTCGCCGCGGGCCGGCTGAGCCAGGCGCGGGACCAGCTGAAGGTGCTGGTCCTGGCGTGGGAGACCGACTCGCGGATCGCCGCCGCCCGGGTCGAGCTCGCCGACAAGTCGGGCGAGGAGCAAGGGATGGACGACCTGCTCGCGCACTGGGCACAGACCGACCCCAAGGCACCCGAGCCGGTACGGCGTCGGATCCAGCTGCGGATCCGCCAGGGCGGGTACCGCGAGGCGTGGGAGATGTTGCCGGAGCTCCGCGCCCGCGGGGCGAACGACGTGGCTGACCAGTACGAGATCCCGCTCGGGGTCGCGCTCGAGGAGTGGGACACCGCGGCCTCGGCGGCGGAGCGGGTGGGCAACCCCGACGTGGCGGCGCGGATCCGCGCCCGGGCGAAGCTCGAGGCGGACCCGACGAAGACCCCGCAGCTCCCCGAGGGCGTGGGCCCGGAGGGCCTGGTGGTGCTGGGGCGGGTCGCGCTGGCGCAGAACGACGCCACCAAGGCGCTGCAGCTGGCCGAGCGGGCCGACAAGCTGCGGCCGTGGGACCCGACGGTGATGGCGCTCCACCGCGACGCGCTGGCCGGCCTCGGGCGGGACGCGGCGGCGCAGTCGGTCGCGGTGCGGATCGACCTGGCCGAGCCGCCGTCGCCTGCGGTGATGGTCCAGTGACGGATGAAGTTCCCCGGTCGGTTGGTTCGAGCCCGATCGGGAGAGGAGAGAACCGGCGCCGAGACGACGCGCCGGAGCGGAAGATCTCTCGCGGCAGTACCGAAGGCGTAGGGCACGCCCGCGTTGACCGCTTGTCCACCTGCTCTCGCAGGTAATCCCCCAGTACCGCCTTTGTTGGAGGGTGGCTGGTCCCTCGTCGCCTCGTGCGGCTCGACGTTCCACGTCCGGCTGGGTCGGCCAACCCAGGTTCTTCGGCTTTCCGTCGAACATCCGTCGCCTCGGGGGCTGCGGATGTGCTCACTTCACAGATGTGGCGAGCGTTGGGCACCTCGTCGCACGAGACCGGCAGCGTCTTTCCTTGGAGGATGGCGGGAATTGAACCCGCGGCCTTCTGATCGAGAATCAGACGTCCTACCACTGGACGACATCAGTCACCGGTGCGCGCGCTGCCGGTCGCTCCATGGGCTTTTGACCCACGGAATACGACGCGCACCCTGGCATTCACTCTGGCGAGCTTTACCGTGTCTTCGGGTCTGGGGGAGTCACACCCTTCGACCTTGGACATGCCGACCGCCCTCGTGTTCCATGGCTCGGGCTTGCGTCGACTACCGCTCGGATCTCGATCATCGCCCGCTGGATGCGGCTGGCGCCCGAGGTCCCCCTCAGGTCTTCGCTCCGGCTTCCTTGTGCACTCCACCTTCGTGGAGCGCCGGTTTGTCCGAAACTACTCGGCCAGCACACGGACTTCTGACTCACCACCGCCAATGACGATGGGCCCTCGCTGGGGCGATCCGCGGCTCGCATGGACGAACCCGACGAGCGGGCGCAGGGCCGTGACCAACCCCACTTCCCCCGGGTCACCCCGGGGTCTTCTTCGGTGCGCGACGCCATGCCGCCGCGGGCGCCTCCCACCGAAGTGGGCGACGCCAGAACCAACGATGTCAACGAGCACGGCCCCTGAGACACGAAACCCCGGGATCGATCGATCCCGGGGCTCGCGACCCCCTGGAGATACAGGAAGGTCACAGCCGAGGATCGGCGGTCCAACGATGCAGGTCGCGCGGTTCGGATGGCATGTCGAAGCGTTATCGGAGCGCACACCGGACGTCAACCGGGACGATGAAATTCCCCGTCACCCGATGCGGGAGAGAGGGAAAAACGTGCTTCACCCTGGCTCTAACCGACCCCC
>JBEBJC010000274.1:0-9272 GCA_040080105.1 Myxococcota bacterium | reverse complement strand
GTGAGGGGCCTGGGCACGGGGTCCGGTACCATCTGCGCGTTGGACCGGGCTGTGCGGGCGCGTCGCCGGCCCGGTCTGCAGACGCGGCGCCCGCGGCGGGCTGGGGTTCCGCCACGAGCGGCTCACGAGCACCGGATCCCGCACCGTCAGCGGCGTGAGCGCTCGGCCTCGAGGCCGGCGAGCGGACCGAGGCACGAGGGCCTCCGACGTTGGCATCGAGGAACCGCGACCACGCGGTGGGCAGCTCCAGCAGCCGGGGGTGTGCCCGGTCGGCGCGGTGTCGAACACGACGTGATCGAAGTCGGCGGTCGCGGCGGGGTTCCCGTAGAACGCCGCGATCTCGACCGTGCAGGCGCCCGAGAGCTGCTCCTCGATGGTCCGCACCGCCGCTCGCCGTAGGCATGGGCCGCGGCCGCGCCGCCTCGCCGAGGGCCGGCACCGAACACGCGGACCTGGACCGGCCGAGGCTCCTCTGTGTCGTGTGCGTCGGTGGTGGGTCGGGGCAAGCACGTCTCACTGGGCCGACGGCTCAGGCGGTGAGGAACACCGGCTCCAGGTCAGCTGGCATCTCGGCCAGCTCCGCGTCGGTCAGGCGGGCGTAGATCTCGATCAGGTTCCCGCCGGGGTCCTCGAGCCACAGCTCGTGCAGCGGAGTGCCGCGCCAGGTGGTCCGCGCCGGCTTTTGGATCGGCCAGCCAGCGGCGACCGCGCGGCGGTCGGCGTCGATCACCGCGGCCTTGTCGGGGAGCTCGACGCCGAGGTGGTACAGCGTGTCCTGGTGCAGGTCCTTCCCGTCGTCGACCAGCACGACGAAGTTGGTGCGCAGTCGCTCGCTCACGAACGTCACGTACCGGTGGGTCCACTCCTTGGGCTCGACGCCGAGCAGCCAGGTGTAGAACCGCGCCGAGGCCGGCAGATCCGGGGTGCGGATGCTGGCGTGGAACTCGGTGGGCGCGAGCGGCTCCGGCACGTCGCGCATCGCCGCGAGGACCTTCAGCCGGGCCCGGATCGCGTCCCGGGCCACCCGGAAGTGCTGGAGCCGCTGCTCGTCCGACAGGTCCTCGTTCTTGCGATCGGGATCGGGCATCGCCCAGCTGATCCGCCGCGCGTTGCCCAGGAACACCGGGCAGGACTCCTCCGCGCACAGCGTGATCACCAGGTCGACCGAGGCGGGATCGATGGTCGAGACGTGCTTGCTGTGCAGCGCGCTCGTGTCGATCCCGAGCTCGCCCAAGGCGCGCACGGCGTACGGGTTGACCCGCGAGGGCTCGCTCCCGGCCGACTGAACGCGGACCCCGGCGCCGAACAGGTCGCCGAACAGGTCGCGCGCGAGGGCTTCGGCCATCTGGCTCCGCGCGGAGTTCGCGACGCACAGGAACAGGACGCTGTCGAACTGCATGGTCATTCCACCTTCATGGGAGGACGGTCCTCGACGGCCGGCTCGACGGCGCGGAGCGGCGGGACCAGCCACCGGAACACCGCGACCGCGGCCATCGCGCCGGTGAGCTGCGCGACCACGAACCCCGGAACATCGACGGGCCGGATCCCGGCGAACGTGTCGGTGAACGCGCGCGCCACCGTGACGGCCGGGTTGGCGAACGAGGTCGACGACGTGAACCAGTAGGCGCCCACGATCCACGCGGCCACCGCCCAAGGGGTCACGGACGGGGTCCGCCGCGTACACGACGCGATCACGCCGAGGAGCCCGAACGTCGCGACGAGCTCGCCGAGCCACTGCCCGGGCCCGGTGCGCGCGTGCTGGGACCAGCTGACGAGCGGCAGATCGAACATCGCGTCGGCCACGACCGCGCCGACGATGGCGCCGGCGACCTGGACCCCGGCGTACGCCGCGGCGTCCGTCGCGGGCAGCGCGCCCAGCACGGCGTCCGCCGCTGTGACCGCTGGGTTGAAGTGCGCCCCGGACACCGGTCCGAAGGTGTGGATGAGGGCGACGAGAGCGCCTCCGGTGGCGATCGTGTTCGCGAGGAGCGCGACGGCCACGTTCCCGCCCGCGAGCTGCTCGGCCATCACCCCGGAGCCGACGACAGCGGTGACCAGCAGCCCGGTCCCGAGGGCCTCGGCGACGAGCCGGCGAGGCAGATCGACGGTCACCGACACGACGTGGGCCCCTTCGTGGCGCGCAGGCGTTGCACGTCGGACGCGAGCACGTCGGCGTGGCCGAACTCGGCCACGAGGGCCTGCAGCACGCGCTCGGACGCCGGATCCGCCTGCGCAGCGAGCTGGTAGTGGATCCAGCTCCCGTCCCTGCGTGCCTCCACGACGCCTGCGTGGCGCAGGACGGCGAGGTGGCGCGACGCGGTGGGCTGCGGGATGTCGAGGCCGCTCTCGACGTGGCAGACGCACAGCTCGCCGTGCGCCAGCAGCGCGACGATGCGGAGCCGGGTCTCGTCGGCGAGCGCCTTCAGGAGCTTGGCGAGCGGCAGGACGTCGGGGACGGTGGTCATGGCGACATACGTATATTCGAATGTCCACACGTCGTCCAGGAGGGTCGAGGACTCGAAGCCGAACCTCTCGTACCAGGCGATCGCTTCGGGTTTCGCATCGACGACTACGCCGACGCATCCGAAAATCGGGCACCTGCATGCGTCTCGACTGATGTCCGATCTCGCCCGGTGGAGCGTCTCCACAGGACGAGCTCGGGCGCCCGCGCCGCACGGTAGTGTCACGGCGGGCTCGGATCCCTGGGAGACCCTTCGTGAAGCTGCACCCCGGCCTGTACGAACAGCTCGTCACCCGAGAGCTCGAGGGCCTGCTCACCGGCCACGACCACACCGCGGACGTTCGGCGTCTCCACGACGATGTGGCCCCCGAGCTGCTGGCCCGCCACGTTCAGGACGCCGTTCGCCGCTCTCTCGCGGCGCTCCCGGACCTCGACCACCAGCTCGCCCTCGTCAACGACCTCGTCGACCTGTTGACCCGACGCCAGCCCGAGCAGGCCGATCCCGGGGACGCGGTCACCCCCCAGGTCCTCTGGTCGGTCGTCGACCGACGTCGCGCTGGCCTCGGGACAGGCGCCCCCGTCCGTCCTGCCATCCCGCTCCGCCACAGCGAACTCGTCGTCAACGGGCCCCGCGACCTCCGCATCGGACGGGAGCTCGTGCGCGAGCTGGCCAGCGCCGACCGCGTCGACCTGCTCATGAGCTTCGTGAAGTGGAGCGGGTTCGTCGAGATCCGCGAGACGCTGGCGACGCACCGGCCACCGCTGCGGGTGCTCACGACGACCTACCTCGGGGCCACCGAGGTCGAGGCGCTCGAAGCCCTCCGCGAGCTCGGGGCCGACATCCGCGTGAGCTACGACGAGCGGCGCACCCGGCTGCACGCGAAGGCCTGGCTGTTCCACCGCGACTCCGGATACTCGACGGCGTTCGTCGGCTCGTCGAACCTGTCGTCGCAGGCGCTGCGGGACGGGTGCGAGTGGAACGTGCGCCTGTCCCAGCGAGACAACCCCGGGCTCCTCGCCAAGTTCCGGACGACGTTCGAGCAGTACTGGGACGACCCCGGCTTCGAGCCCTACGAGCGCGACCGCTTCCTGCAGAGCGTGGGGCGGCGCCACGACCCCGCCCGGGACGCCCTGGTCCACCTCGTCCGCCTGAAGGCGTTGCCCCACCAGGATGCCGTGCTCGCCGCGCTCGCCGCCGAGCGCCAGGCCGGACACCACCGCAACCTCGTCGTCGCCGCCACCGGCACGGGCAAGACCGTCATCGCCGCGCTGGACTATGCCCGCCTCCCGGGCCGCCCGAGCCTGTTGTTCGTGGCGCACCGGGACCGCATCCTCGACCAGAGCCTGGCCACGTTCCGGGTCGCCCTGCGCGACGGGAGCTTCGGCGAGAAGCTCACCGGCCGCGACAAGCCCGTCCTCGGGCGCCACGTGTTCGCCTCGGTCCAGTCCCTTCGCGCCGATCGGCTCCGCGGGCTCGCCCCCGACGCCTACGACGTGGTGGTGGTCGACGAGTTCCACCACGCGGCGGCCCCGACCTACGACGCGCTGCTCGAGCACCTCCAGCCGACGCTCTTGCTGGGGCTCACCGCGACGCCGGAGCGCACGGACGGCAAGTCCATCGTGCACTGGTTCGACGGGCGTGTCGCGGCCGAGTCGCGACTGTGGGACGCGCTCGACCAGGAGCTCCTGGCCCCGTTCCAGTACTTCGTGGTTCACGACGGCACCGACTTGCAGGGCGCGTGGAACCCCCGCCAGGGGCGCTACGAGATCGACCAGCTCGAGCGCCTGTACACCGGCGACGAGCGGTGGGCCGAGCTCGTCCTCCGGGCGCTCGTCGACAAGGTCCGCGACCCCAGCCGGATGCGCGCGCTCGGCTTCTGCGTGTCGGTCGCCCACGCCGAGTACATGGCCGCGTTCTTCCGGCGGAAGGCCCTCGCGGCCGAGGTCGTGCACGCGGACACGCGCCCCGCCGACCGGGACGCGCGGATCGCGCAGCTCGAGCGCGGCGAGCTGTGCGCGCTGTTCACGGTCGACGTGTTCAACGAGGGCGTCGACATCCCCAGGGTCGACACGGTGCTGTTCCTGCGCCCCACGGAGTCGGCGACGGTGTTCCTGCAGCAGCTCGGCCGTGGGCTGCGGCTGCACCCGGAGAAGGCCTGTCTCACCATCGTCGATCTGGTCGGCAACGCCCACCGCGACTTCCGGTTCGACCTACGGTTCCGCGCGCTGCTCGGGGGCGGCACCCGGCAGGAGCTGTGCGAGGCGGTGGTGGAGGGGTTCCCGCGCCTGCCGTCGGGTTGCTCCATTCACCTCGAACGCAAGGCGCAGGAGGTGGTCCTCGCGAACCTGAAGCGCACGCTGCGCTCGTGGAAGGCGCTCGCCGACGACCTCGAGCCGCGGATGTCGCTCGGGGGCTACCTCGACCGGACCCGCCTCGACCCCGAGGACGTGTACCGGACGAACCACACGTTCTCCGAGCTCCGTGCGCTGCGGGGGCTCGTCGATCGGGTGCCCGACGGTCCGATCGCCCGGTCGTTGCCCCGCGCGTTGCACGTCGACGACCTCGACCGCCTCACCACCTGGCGGGTGTGGCTCGAGGAGGCAGCGCCTCCGACCGCCGACCTCGACGATCCGCTCCAGCGCATGTTGTTCGGCTTGCTCGGTCAGGACGACCGCGCCCTGGTCGAGCTCGGGGGCTTCCTGCGAGAGCTCTGGGCCGACGACATCCTCCGCTCCGAGCTCGGAGACCTGTTCGCGGTGCTCGACGACCGCCGGCGCCGGCCGACGGTCGCGCTCGAGGGGCTTCCTCTGCACGTACATGCGCACTACACCCGCGCAGAGGTGTTCGCCGCGCTCGGCCTCGTCGACAAGTCCGGCAAGATCCTCTCGATCCGGGAAGGTGTCTACGCCTCCAAGCCGCACGGCTGTGACCTGTACTTCGTGACCCTGGACAAAGACGAGAGCGAGTTCACGCCGACGACGTTGTACGAGGACTACGTCGTGACCCCGTCGCTGTTCCACTGGCAGAGCCAGTCTGGGACGCGGGAAGACTCGGAGACGGGCCGCCGCTACCGCAACCCACCACCAGGCTGGCGGCAGCTGTTGTTCGTGCGCCGGAGCAAGCGCGACGACCGCGGGGTGACCCGTCCGTTCCTGTGCCTCGGCCCGGTCCGCTACGTGTCCCACACGGGCGAGCGCCCGATGAGCATCACCTGGCGCCTCGACCACCCCACACCGGGCGATTGGTTCCAGCAGGTGAAGATCGCGGCGGGCTGAGCTCGACCGAGCCGCATTCTGTGCAGGCGTCGTGGCCGGGCCGGTGGGACCCCGGGTAGCGTACACCGATGACGCCGTTCCCGTACGCCCGGGTGGAGCCGCGCACGCGGCCCGAGCTCGCCCCCGCACGTCGCCCCCTGCCCGCGGACGCCTGGAGGCGCTGGTCGCCCGGACCGACGCCGCCGACCGAGGGGATGACCCGCCTCCGCGCCGGCGATCCCGGTCGGTGGTCCGAGCTGACCGCGATCCGACGCCTCGGTCCCGGCGTTCCGCCTCGCGCTGGAGGGCCTGCCGCCCGCCACCGTCCGCGCGATCCTGGACGCGCACGGCTCGGCGCCGGCGCCGGTCGCGCTGGCGGACCTGGTCGCCGCCCGCGCGACCGACCGGGGCGCGCTGGCGTTCTTCGTCCACCACCCCGATCACCCGCTGGTCCCGTGGGACCGGGTGACGGCGATCGCGTCCCGCACGGAGTGGTCGTCGGAGTGGGCCGACGCGGTGACCCTGGTGTCGGCGCGGGACCCGGCCGGGCTGCCGACCGGCGGCGATCGTCCCCAGCGCGACACCCTCGACCGGCTGCGCCGCGGGCCGCCCGCGCGCGAGGCCCCCGCGCCGATCGACCCGATGACCTGGGTGGCGACGGTGCTCTCGACGCTCGCCGACCCACCGGACCGGCGCGAGGCGTTCGATCACCTGGCGGCGCGCTCCCGGGCCACCGCGCTGCGTCTCCTCGACGAGCTCGCCGGCGACCCCGCGCTCGCCCCCCACCCCGACGCCGAGGCCGCGCTGGTCCGGTGCGGGCTGCTCGAGCCGCCGGGGCGGCCGGACCTGCTCGCCCACCCGATCCGGGTCCTGCGCGAGCACGCGGCCACCGTGCGGTTCGACCCCGAGACCGACATGTACCCGAACCGGTACGACGCGCTGATGGCCCGACTCGCGGCCCGCGCGCCCGGCCTCGACCGGCTGGTGTTCGAAGAGGTGCCGCCCCCGTGCGACGACGACGAACCCACCTCACCCGACCAGCTCCCGGACGCGTACCGCCTGCGGGTGTGGGACGGGGACCGCTGCTGGGAGCTCGCCGCCGGCGACCCGAGCGACTGGTACGACGTGGACGCTGTCGTCGGGCTGCTCGACACCGTGGCCCGCGACCTCGGGTCGCCGTACCGGTTCTTCCCGTTGCCCGAGGAGAACGGGTACGCCGAGGTGCTGATCGCGCCGGCCGACGCGCTGGACCGGGCGGTGGCGGAGGGCCTGCTGCGGTGGGCCGAGCCGACGCCGCTCGCTCCAGCCGAGCGCCTGCGGCGGGCGCGCGGCGAGCCGGATCCGCTCGCGTTCGTCACCCGCGACCTCACCGACGAGGCCCGCGCGCGGTTCCCGGGCCGCGAGCTCGAGGTCCTGCTCGACCCCGCCGGCGGGTGCGAGGTGATCTGGTACCGGGAGGTCGTCGAGGTCCCCACCGATCCCGCGCGTCACCTGTCGATGGCCGAGGCGATGGCGCTGGCGTCCTGCGACTGGGGGGTCGGGGACACCGTCGGGATCACGCTCGACCCGTGGTGGCGCTGATCGGTACGGCGCCGTTGTGATCACCCGCTCGCGACCCTGTCGCACCCACCCGTCAGCCCCCCGACATCCGGGCGCGTAGCGCCGCCTCGGCGTCGGGCCCGGCGCGCAGCTCGGCCGCGAGCGCGCGGATCCCGTCCGGGTGGTCCGGCAGGTTCCACCGGCCCGCCGTGCGGCAGAAGTTCCCGAAGTTGCGCAGCGCGCTGCAGGACCCGAACCGGTCGAGCACCTCGAGGTACCCCGGCGCGAACGGGCCCGTCGCGTCGCCGAAGCACAACACGCACAGCGCGTAGGTGACGGTGTCGAGCGTCCACAGGTCCAGGCGGTCGAGATCGGCGGCCAGGACCGGCGCTGCCCCCATGGCGCGCGGGGTGCGGATCTGGGCCAGGGCCACCGCGACCGCGCCGAGCAGCCGACCGTCGACGAACGGCAACGACCGGTAGCGCCCGGCGAGGTCGCCCTCGGGGGTCAGCGCCGCGAGCACCACGTCGAGCACGGGCTCGGGGGCCTCGGCCCGGAACCGCGCCGCGGCGGGCAGCGCCACGCACAGGCGGACCAGTGGATCGGGGTGGCCGAGCCACGACAGCACGTCCTCCGGTTCCGTCTCCTTGCGCCCGACCAGGCCGTGCACCGCGATGGCGGCCACCGTGGGGTCGGAGTGGGTCACGGCGGCGCGCAGCAGGGCGCGGCCCGCCTCGCCGCCGTACGCCGCGAGGGACAACACCGCCTTCGGGTGGGCCTCCAGGTGGGCGGCGACGTGGGCGAACCCGTCGGCGACAGCCTGGACGGTGTCCTTCGCCGCCTCGATGTACGGGTTCCACTCGTCGTCCTCGTCGTCCTCGTCGTCCTTGTAGTCCTCGTCGTCCTCGTCGTCCTCGTCGTCCTCGTCGTCCTCGTCGTCCTCGTCCTCGTGCTCGTGCTCGTCCTCGTCCTGGTCGTCCGATGCCTCGACCCCCGCTCGCTGCGGCGTCGGGAGGAGATCGTCCTGGCCCTCGCCCTCGTCCTCGTCCTCGTCGCTGCGTCCCGCGGCCCACTCGAGCACGTACACGAGCGTGCCGAGCAACGTGCCCACGTCCACGTTCGGGTGCCCGAGCAGGCGCAACAGGAACGGCGTCACCTCGGCCGTCGCCGGGTAGATCGAGCCCTGGTGTTCGATCTCGCCGTGGATCGCCCCGAGCGCGGACGACCGCACCGCCGCGATCGGCGAGGTCATCGCCTGCAGCAGCGCCGGGAACTGCTTCACGTCGCTCGAGTAGGCCCCCTCCACGTCCGCCCAGTCGACCTCGTCCACGCCCTCGAGCAGCGGGATGCGCGGCCCGCTCCCCTCGCGCTCGCGCAGCGCCCGCCCGAGGATCCAGCTCGGGTCGAAGTCCTTGTCGACGTGCGCCCGGACCTTGCCGTCCAGCTCCAGCACGTACCGGGCGTCGCCCTCGACGAACGACCAGCGGCCCACAGCCCGGTTCTTCACCACCCGGCCCTCGGCCACCACCTGCTCCGCGTCCCGGAACGTCCACGACATCCCGTCGCCGTCGCGCACGCCCACGAAGAGCTCGCCGTGTTCGGTGCGGATCTTCGTGGCCCGCTCCCCCAGCTCGTCGAAGCTGTGGTCCTCGCGCGACTCGACCCGGTCTCCGTCCCACCACGTCTCGGACAGCTCGTGGCCCTCGGCGTCGGACACCCGGTCGACCATGGGCGCGCCGCTCGAGAAGTAGTTGCGGTCCCACACGCACGCCCCGTCGACGAACACCCGCTCGTGGTCGCGCACGCCGGTCCCGGTCCACCACACGTACCGGCCGCTGCACGGCGCGGCCTCGACGTCGGCCGACGGGACCCAGTCCAGGTCGGGCCCCTCGACCCACCCGCCCGAGTCGAGGTCGAACCGCGCGCCCTCCGGGACCCCGGCGGGCCGCTCGGGCAGCGGCTGCCCAGCGAGGTCCACGTCGCGACCTCCCACGCGACGCTGGCGGATCACGTCGTG
>JBEBJC010001378.1:0-1932 GCA_040080105.1 Myxococcota bacterium | reverse complement strand
GGATCGCGGTGCTGCTGGGGGCGGTCGCGCTGCGCCGACGGTTCACCCGATGACCCGCGCCCCGTGGGTGACCCTGGCGATCGCGGGCGCGGCGCTGGTGGTGGCGGGCGTACCGGGGCTAGGGGACCACCTGGCGCTCGAGCTCGGCGACCCGTGGCAGCCGTGGCGGTGGTGGGCGTCGCACCTCGGGCACTTCTCGTGGAACCACCTCGGGTGGGACGTGCTCGTGCTGCTGGTGCTCGGCGCGGCGCTCGAGCGCGAGGACCGGCGCGGGGCGGCGCTGCTGTACGCGCTGGCCCCGCCGGTGGTGGCGTTGGGGGCGGCGGCGCTCGCGCCGTCGGTCGGCACGTACCGGGGGCTGTCGGGGCTCGACTCGGCGTTGGCAGGGGCGGTCATCGTGTCCACCTGGCGCTCCGCCCGCGATGCCCGCGGGAGGTGGACCGCTGGGCTGCTGGCGGCCGCGGCCCTCGCGAAGATCTCGTTCGAGCTCGCTACCGGCGACACTGTGTTCGCCAGGGCGGAGGGGTGGGTGCCGGTGCCGGTGGCTCACGGCATCGGCGGACTGGTGGGCGCGTGCCTGTGGGCGTGGGCGGTCGGACCGAGGATAGAGGTCTCCCATGATGGCCCTCTCCCCTCGTCTCGTGTCGCCGTGGCTCGCCCTGGCCTGCGCTCAGCCGGCGTGTAGCCCGCCTGACGAGCCGAACCCGGGACAGAGCGCGACCGAAACAGCCCACACCGGTGACTCCGCTCGTCCGCAGTCGCCCGGGTGCGTCGTGGACGACGGAGGCACTTGCCGCCCGGTCCAGCTCGACGACATCTCGACGATCATCACGGGCGAGGGGATCTGTATGCCAGGGGCGACCTTCTCGCTCGACGGGCAACTCGTCGCCGCAGCCTCGTGCTACGACGCGGGACAGGTCCTGATCGCGCGCTCCGCGGACAACCACACGTTCTCGGCGCCCGAGCCCATCGACGCGGTGGCGTCGGACAGCACCGGCGCGACCGTCGACGGTCGCTCCTACCTGTACTTCGTGTCGTGGCCCGGCGGCCTGACCCGCGCCGAGGTGACCCTCACGGGGTTGGGCCCGTCCGAGTCGCTCACCCTCGTCGGCGCGAGCACGGTGCCGTACTGGCCCCAAGCGGTCGGCACCGAGTGGGGTGTGCTGCTCGGCTTCGTCGAGTCGCAGACCAGCGCCTCGCTCGCGACGAGTGAAGACGGTGTGTCGTTCGCGGTCGAGCCCGCACCGATCGGGACGGACAACCTGCGAGGGGTGTTGCTGCACGTCGGCCAGACCGCCGGCGGTCGCTCGGTGCTCGCCCACCAGAACGCGGACGCCTCCTGGTCGTTCACCTCGCGGGTCCAGCTCGGAGGGGACGGAGCGAGCTGGTCCGAGCCGATCGTCGTCGACGACGGCAACGTGCACGACACGTTCCCGGTCGCGCGGCTCGACGCTGGCGCCGACCTGTACTTCTTGAAGGCGGGGCCGACCCAGGAGCTCAACGTGTTCAGGCGCTCTCTCGGCGAAGACGGCGCGCTCGGTCCGGTGCAGAGCGTGACCGCTCCCGTGGTCGGACACGTCGAGAAGCCGCAGGCGCGCAGGCTGGCCGACGGCCGTCTCGCGCTGATGTTCGCGATGCGGAAGGCGACTTATCAGTACGGCATCGGCCTCGCGATCCTCGACCACGACGCCCCCACGGACTGACCGATTCGGTCACACCGCTCGGGCCCGGCGCGCGACGAGCAGCCCGCCGAGCATCGGCAGCCACCCGAGCCCGCCGCGGGTCGAGTCACACCCACACCCTGCGCCGCTCAGCGCCACCGTGTCGGTCGCGAGCCGGGCCGGGGCGGGCGGCCCGTCGACGCTGCCGCTGTCGGTGAGCGGCTCGGTGGTGTCGGTGTCCCCACTCCCTGGGGTCCCGGTGTCGTCGGTG
>JBEBJC010000273.1:0-9288 GCA_040080105.1 Myxococcota bacterium | reverse complement strand
GTGTGGGTGGACACGGCCGTCGGGGGGGACCTCCGGTCGTCGCAGTCGTGTGGGATCGTCCCCGGAGGGTCGTGCTCGGATCCGCGCCTCGGCGGGGACGGCGCGGTGGGCGTGTCCGCGAGGTACCGCTGGGCGCCGACCGACGGGTTCGCGGTGGCTCCCGTGGCGGGCGTGTTCGCAGCCGTGTCCGACACGGGCCCCATGGGTGGTGGCGCGGTCGGGCTCGCGATGGAGGGTGGCGGGCGCCACGTCCGCGGCGACCTCACGCTGATGCTGGCGGGCGGCGTCACCGAGTACGGACCGGACTTCTTCCCGGTCGGCGAAGGCGGCGTGAGTTTCCGGATCGGGCGCGAGGAGCGCCACACGCTGCGCGTGGGACTGGTCGAGCTCGCGCCGGACCTGTCGTGGCGCACCGAAGGCGACTGGTGGTTCGTCGGGGCGGGGCTGACCGGCATCCCGGTGGTGGCGGGTGCCGAGCGCGTCGTGGTGGGGCTGCGGTTCTGACCACGACCCCGTCCGCGCCGTGAACGCGCTCAGCCGAGCCTGAGGTCCTCGGCCACCAGCCGCGCGGTCATCTTCGCCGACATCATCACGCTCGGCGTGCCCGCGCCGGGCTGGGCCCCCGCGCCCACTAGGTACAGGCGGTCGATGTCCTGGCTCCGGTTGTGCGGACGGAACCACGCGGACTGGGTGAGGGTCGGCTCCGGGCCGAACGCGTTGCCGAGGTGGGCGAGCAGCTCGTGCTCGAAGTGGTCCGGCGTGATCCACGACAGGTGGCGGAGGTCCTCGCGAAGCCCCGGGAGGTAGCCGCGCTCCTCGAGGAACGCGAGCACCTTGTCCACCAGAGGAGTGGCCTGCTGGTTCCAGTCGATCCCCGACCCGTTGTGGGGCACCGGGACCAGCGTGTACGCCGCGTGGTGCCCCGGCGGGGCCATCGACGGGTCGGTGAGCGTAGGCAGGTGCAGGTACTGCGAGAAGTCGGGCGAGAGCACCTTCTTGTCGAAGATCTCGGTCAACAGGTCCTCGTACCGAGGCCCGAGGATGATGTTGTGGTGGCGAAGATCGAGCGCGCGCTTCGCCTCGAACCCGAAGTACACCACCACGAGCGACATCGACTGGCGCATGTTCTTCACCCGCCAGTCCGGGTTCCAGGTGCGCCAGCGCCGGTCGATGAGGTTCAGGTGGGTGTACGCGTAGTCGGCGTTGCTCACCACGACCGAGGCCGGCAGCGTCTCGCCGCTCGCGAGCGTCACCCCCTTCGCGACCGGGCGTCCGAACAGCCCGGTCCCGGGTTCGACCTCGATCTTCCGAACCTCGGCGCCGTAGCGGATCCGCCCCCCCAACTCGCCGAGCTTGCGCACCAGGGCAGCCACCAGCGCTCCGGTGCCGCCCATCGCGTAGTGGATGCCCCACGTCTTCTCGACGAAGTGGATCATCGCGTAGATCGCCGGCACCCGGAGCGGGTTCCCGCCGACGAGCAACGTCTCGAACGAGAACACCTGGCGCAGCTTGTCGCTCCGGAAGTACCGGGCGGTGAACGAGAACAGCGTGCGCACGGCGTCGAGCCGGAGCAGGTCCGGCGCGACCTTCAGCATGCTCCCCAGGTCGCCGAAGTGGGTGTAGCCGAGCTCGAGGAAGCCCCGCTCGAAGATCGCCCGCGCGTCCTGCTGGAACCGCTCGTACCCCTCGAGGTCGTCGGGCGCCAGCCGCTGGATCTGCGCGCGGGTGCTCTCGGGGTCGCCGTCGTAGTCGAAGTAGGTGCCGTCGTCGAAGTAGATCCGGTAGAACGGCAGGATCGGGCGGATCTCGACGTAGCGGGACGTCGCGGGACCGGAGGAGATTCCCTGCCTCACGCGCACATCCGGGCCCAACGTCGCGGGCGGGAAGTCCGGGTCGGTGAGCCCGGGCGCGCCACACTCGAGCGCGAACAGCTCCTCCAGGAAGTGGGGCACGGTGAGCACGGTGGGCCCCATGTCGAACGTGAAGCCGTCGACCTTGCGCACCATCGCCCGGCCGCCGGGCTGGTCGTGCCGCTCGAGCACGGTCACGTCCATCCCGAGGGCTGCGAGGCGCAGGGCGAGCGACAGACCCCCGATCCCCGACCCGATCACCACCGCCGACTCCGACACGTGTCCTCCGGTCCTGGGGGTACCCAATTCGGTACACGATCCGCCACCCGCCACCCGCAGTTCGCGCACACCCTCCCAGAGAACGGGCGAATTCGGGTTAGGGTCGAGCGCTTCTGGGCTGGAGGGAGCGTGCTCGACCCCGCGACCGTGATCCGCGGCGGACTGGTGTTCGACGGCACCGGCGCCCCACCCGTCGACGCCGACGTGTTGGTCGTCGACGGCCGCGTCGCCGCGATCGGCCCGGTCCCCCGCGCCCCCGAGGGCGCCGTCGAGGTCGACGCCCGCGGCTGCTGGGTCACCCCGGGCTTCCTCGACAACCACACCCACTACGACGCCGAGGTCGCGCTCGCCCCGGGCCTGGGTGAGTCCGTCCGCCACGGCGTGACCACGGTCGTGCTGGGCAGTTGCTCCCTGTCGTTCGTCGCCGCGCCCCCCGAAGACTGCGCGGACCTGTTCACCCGGGTCGAGGCGGTTCCGCGCGCTCACGTGCTGCCGCTGCTGCGCTCGCTCAAGACCTGGACCACGCCGGCCGGCTGGCGGGCATGGATCGACGGGCACCCGCTCGGGCCCAACGTCGCCTCGTACATCGGCCACTCCGACATCCGCGCGGCGGTGCTCGGCCTGGCGCCCTCGGTCGACGCCCGCGTTCGGCCCGACGCGGCCGCGCTGCTCCACCTCGGCGACCTGGTGGAGCAGGCGCTCGACTGCGGCTTCCTCGGGCTGTCCGAGATGACCAACCCGTGGGACCGGCTCGACGGCGACCGCGAGTGGTCCAAGCCGCTGCCCTCGGTGTTCGCCCGCCGCGCCGAGCGCCGCGCCCTGCACGAGCGGCTGCGCGCCCGGGGGGCGATCCTGCAGACCGCCCCGAACCTGGTCACCCGGGTCAACGTGCTCGGAATGGTGTTCGACAGCGGCTCACTCGCGCTGCGCAAGCCGCTGAAGACCACGCTCATCACGATGATGGACCTCAAGGCCGATCCGTACGTGTTCTGGCTCACGTCCACCCTGGCCTCGCTCGCGAACGGCTGGCTCGGCGGCGACCTGCGCTGGCAGAGCCCGCCCGTGCCGTTCGACCTGTACTACGACGGCATGGACTCGGTGCTGTTCGAGGAGTTCCCGACCGGCCAGGCGATCCGCGACCTCGGCCGCGACCGCGACGCCCCAGCCCGGCGGGCGCTGCTGCGCGACCCTGCGTGGCGCGCGGCGTTCCAGCGCGAGATGCACAAGCGCCTGTCCCCGCGGGTGTGGCACCGCGACCTCGACGACGCGCACATCCTCGACTGCCCCGAC
Organism: Myxococcota bacterium; assembly: GCA_040080105.1. Taxonomy (GTDB): domain Bacteria; phylum Myxococcota_A; class UBA796; order UBA796; genus JACKER01. The sequence goes on along the minus strand of JBEBJC010000273.1, from coordinate 5,869 downwards.
GGCAGCGTGGTGGGCCGCACGTTCGCCGAGGTCGCGGCCGAGCGCGGGCAGGACGCCGTCACGACGTTCGTCGAGCTGCTGGCCGAACACGACACCGCGCTGCGCTGGCACACGTGCCTCGCGAACCACCGCCCCGAGGTGCTCGAGAAGATCCTCACCCACCCGCACACCTTCGTCGGGTTCGCCGACTCGGGCGCCCACCTGCGGAACATGGCGTTCTACAACTTCCCGCTCCGGATGCTGAAGCGGGTGCGCGACGCCGAGCGGGCGGGCCGCCCGTTCATGACCCCCGAGGCCGCGGTGCACCGCCTCACCGGGGAGCAGGCCGCGTGGTTCGGCCTCGATGCCGGCGTGCTCTCCGTGGGGCGCCGCGCGGACGTGGTCGTCCTCGATCCCGAACGCCTCGACGACCGGGTCGAGGGGGTCCACCTGGCGCCGTTTCCCGAGCTCGGCGGGCTTCAGCGGTGCGTCAACCGCGGCGACGCCGCTCGCCACGTGTGGATCGGCGGGGTCGAGGTCGCGCGCGACGGCGCGCCGCTGCCGGCGCTGGGCCAGCGCCGCACGGGCAAGTTCCTCGAGGCGACGCGGGCGGGGTGACCGCGGGTCAGCCTACAGCAGGTCCTCGTAGCTGTGGGCCTCGCGGATCCAGCGCTCGTACTGCGCCCGCACCTGCTCCTGCACCGCGGGGTCGTCCGACGCCTCCGCCAACGCCCGCACCAGATCCGACGCCACGGCGAACCGGCCCCGGTAGGTGGCGTGGTACCCGCGCAGCGCGGCGAAGAACGGTTCGTCGCCCACCGCGCCCCGCACCTGGTCGAAGAACAGCGACCCGCGACCCTGCACGATCGCCGCGAGCTGGTCGAGGTCGTAGGTGTACCCCGGCCGGTCCGCCGGCAAGTCCTCGACCCCGTGGCGCGACAACGTGGCGAGCCGGTCGCGCACCTCGAGCTCGTACCTCGCCTGCACCGCGTCCTCGCCGTACTTCTCCGACCAGTACAACGCCGCGCAGTACGAGGCGAGCGCCTCGTCGAGCCACGGCGACGCGACCGGGTCGGAGCCCACGTCGACCCCCCACCACTGGTGCGCGAGCTCGTGCGCGAGGTTCCACTCCTGCGCGGCGGTGGGGTGGTACGGCGCGCCCTGGTGCCGCAGGTCGATCGCCACCATCCCCGGGAAGTCCACCGCCATCAGGCCGCGCAGCGGCGCCTCGACCACGTCGATCTCGCGGGCGGCTGGGGGGCCGAACCACCGGACGTACGACCCGAGCGCGCCCGTCGCCCGCGCGAGCAGGTCGGCGCCCGCGCGCGGGTCACTGGCCGGGTGCACCACCCGCAGCCGCACGCCCTCGACCTCGGCCTCGGTGACCGCCGCGTTCGGCACCAACATCGCGGCGAAGTCGCGCGCTCCGCCGGCCACCGCCACCACGGTGGACTGCCCCCCGTCGGTGCGGGTCACCCGGTCGATCCCGGTGGACGCGACCACGAACCGCGACGGGACGTCGAACACCACGTGGAACGTGGCGGGCTCGGACATCACGTGCTCGGTGTTCGGGTACAGCGGACGCACGTCGAACCCGCCGCGCCGATCGACCGCGGTGACCACCGGCAAGAACCACCCGAGGTTCACCGACCCGTCGGCGTGGCCGTACGCCCCGAGGCCTTCGAGCGGCAGAGAACCCTCGTGCACCGGCTCGCCCGGAGAGAACCCCGGGACCCGCTCGTCGACGTGCACCAGCAGCCGCGCGAGCTCGCCCGGGCCGACCGGGCGCGGCAGCTCGACCGACAACACGGTGGCGTCGAGGGACCACCGCGCGGGTCGGTTGTCGACCCACACCCCCCGCACCAGCGCGCCGTTCGGGTGCAGGTCCTGACCCGCCCCGAACACCCGGAGCGCCACGGTGCGCACCGCCACCTCGGCCGGGTTCCGCCACACCACCGCCTCGCGCACCGACAGGCCGAACTCGCGCTCGCCCGCGGGGCTCGACGCCTCGATCAGGTCGACCTCGGCCGCGTACAGCGCCGTGCCGAGCGGCGCCCCCGGGTCGACCGACTCGGCGACCGGCCCGCTGCGCAGCCCCCGCAGGTACGCGGCCACCTCGCGATCGGATGCGGCCCACGCCAGCCGATCGACGAGGGTCAACGCGTCGACCCACCCGCCGTCGCCCGACGCCGCCCACGCCAGCGCGAGGCCGCTCATCAGAACCCGGCCGCCCGGCGCACGGCGTGTTCGGCCGCGATCCGCGCCGCCAGCCACTTGTACAGCGGCAAACGGTCGGAGCGCACCGCGATGGTCTGCTCGGCGCCGCTCTGCGGCACGAGCCCGGGCACGAACGGGGCGAGCGCGTGGGCGATCGCGCCGGACAGCGGCACCGTGCGGTCGACCTGGGCCTGGAGCGCCGGGGTGAGCGCCGCCAACACCGCCGAGGTCCCGTCGAGCGCCTCCTCCCCCGCGAGCGCCGCGAGCCGGCTCGCGGTCGCCACGCGGTGCTGGGCGAACACGGTGTCGAGGTGAACGCCGCCGAGCGGGAGCACCACGTCGACCGCGGCCCACACCACGACCATCGCCTTGCCCGACGGAAGCTCGAGCAGGCGCGCGACCCGGGCCGCCGGATCCGCCCCGCCGAGCCGGCGGGCGATCGCGGCCATCGCCCACGCCTTCAGCACCGCGTCCGCCGTCTGCGGGCCCTCGTCGGTGACCTGGTCGCGCCCGAGCGCCCGGTCCGCGCCGTCGACCGCGGCGCCGAGCCCGAGCACCGCGGTGGACACGAGGTCGGTCGCCGCGGCAGCAGCGGCGGCGTGGACGGTGGGCGAGGCCGCCGGCCCCCCGGTGGTGCGCAGCAGCGTGGACAACGCGGCCTCGACCGTGGGCATCTCGTCGAGCGCAGCGGCGCCGGACGCGGACAACACCGCGCCCACCGCCCGCACCGCGAGGGTCGACGGACCGAACGCGTGCAACGTGTCGGGCAGGTTGCTCATCCGCGGGGAGCAGCCCGGAGCATCGCCGACTCCGCCGCGAGGCGCGCCGACAACAGCGTGTACACCGGCAACACGTCGGCCGCGGTCGCGATCGCCCCCGCCGCCTTGTCGACCGCGGTGGCGCCGAACGCCGCCGTCGGCAGGTACGGGCCCACCGCCTGGGTCACCGGCTTGACGTACCCCGCGGCCGAGCTGGCCGCCCCCTGCAGCGAGCCCACGAGGTGGGTCAACATCTCGCGCGCCTGGCCCACGTCGTGCCCCTCGGCCATCTGACCGAGGCGGGCCGCCTGCGCGGCCGATTGGGACTGCAGCAGGTTCGACAGGCCGCCCGCGCCCGCCATCGCCGCGTTGTCGGCGAACGGGAGCGCGACCTCGACCGCGCCGTAGTACACCGCGAGCGACTTCCCAGCCGGGGAGGCCGAGAACGCGCGCACCTTGTCGGCGACCGAGCCCGGGTAGGCCCTGTACACCATGTACGCCAACCCGAGCGCCTTGAGCACCGCGTCGTTGCGCTGGGCGGTGTCGTTCTCGAGCGCCTCGGCGCCCTTGCCCTGGAACAACCGGAACGCCGCCATCAGGCCGCCGACCACCGCGAAGCCCTTGTCACCGGCGTCCATCAGCTTGCCCATCCACAACACGTCCGCGATCTCGGGCGTGCGATCGGCGATGTCCCGCGCGCGGACCACCGCGGTCGGGTCAGCGCCCGGGGCGACCGAGGCCGCGACCTGCTCGAACGTGGTCATCGGCTCGAACGCAGGCGCGCCCGGGATCGCGCCGTACAGCGCCTTCAACAGCCGCGACGTCACCGCGGTCTCCGGGTACTCGGCCAGCAGCTGCTCCACACGAGACATCGATCCCTCCGGGGCTTGCGGGTGGAAGATAGCCCGTCTGCGACGATCCGTGCGCCCGCGTGGTAAGCCGAGCCGCGGAGGGGTGATGGCGATCGAGATCGACGAGCTGCTCGGAGCGTTCGACGACCGCGACTACTCGGTCCGGCTGGTGCACACCGTGTGCCGGGTCGTGCCGTTCGCCCCCGAGCTCCCGGACTGGTTCAACCTGGTCGATGGGCTCAAGGAGCTCGACCCGGACGCGAAGAAGCCGGTGCTCGACCGTGCCTACGCCCTGCTGCGGTCCGACGACGCCCAGCGCGCGCTGTGGATGGTGCGCTCGCTCGACACGGCCGACGCGGGGATCGGCGTGTTCAGCGGGGTCGCGTCGGCGGTGCGGATGTACCGCGCGAAGACCGGCGCCGAGCGGCTCGAGGCGCTGGAAACCGATACCCAGCAGGGCGTCGACGCGGTGCTGAAGGGCCTCGCGATGGCGTACGTCGTGCACAAGCTGTTCCCGGGCGGGATCACCGACAAGGTGGCGGCGTTCCGCGCCACCGCCACCGGCCAGGCGTTCGTGTTCTACTTCGCCGCGATCGAGGTCGGCCTGCCGTTCGCCGACAACGCGCTGGTCGGCGGGGGCACGTTCGTCCGCTCGCTGTTCGACCGGTTCGGGGCCGATCAGCAACAGAAGCTCGCAGCGGTCGCGGGGGCCGAGGAGGCGGCGGCGGCGATGTCGACCGCTCAGCAGCTGCTGGGGCCGATCGAGACGATGTCCGCGATGGCGCGCGAGCACCTCGGCGGCATCGCCTCCGCGACCACCGGGTTCCTCACCACCGCGATGGACGTGGGCGACAAGGTGGCGGGCGCCGCCGCGACCGGCGCGGACCTGCTCCAGGTGTACCGGTTCCTCGGCGCGCGGCTGGTGGCGGAGGCGTGCTTGCGGCGCGCGCTGGCGGAGGAGGCGGCCGACCAGACCCGGCGCGAGGAGGCGTCGGCGGCGGCGGTGCCGGTGAAGTACACCCGGTCGGCCGACGATCTGCCCGACGCGCCGCCGAAGCGGCGGGGGTGCGCGATGTTCGGCGTCTGGCTGGTCGCGGGCGCCGTGTCGGCCGCCGCGGCGGCGTGGGCGATCGCGTGACCGCCGCGCTCGACCAGGAGCTCGCCTCGTACCCCCCCGGCTCGGTCACCGCGCGGGTGCTCGGCGTGTTGGCCTCGGTGGTGCCCGGGGGCCACGCGCTGCCGCACTACGCCACGGTCGAGCAGGCGGCGACCGCGGTGATGGGAGGCGTCCCCGACGACGTGCTGGCGCGCGCGACCGAGCTGCTGGCCGACCCGCGCATCGACCAGGCGCTGTTCGCCGCGCGCACCATCGACACCGGCGACACCGGGCTCACGATCGTGACCGGCGTGCGCAGCGCGCTCGCGCTGTTCTTCGGCGACCCCGCCGCGCGGGCACACGCGCTCGGCCAGCAGCAGCGGGCCGACGCGGCGGTCAAGGCGTTCGGCCTCGCGTACGTCGTGACCCGCCTGCTGCCGGTCAAGCCGGCGGAGCGGCTCGAGCTGGTGTTGTCGGTGCCCGCCGGGCACGAGCTGGTGCGGTACTTCGGCGCGATCGAGCTCGCCGTGCCGTTCGCGCAGGACGTGGCCGCGGCCGACGGCAAGTTCGTCGCGAACCTCGTGGCCACCCAGGGGCGCCAGCTCGCCGACAAGGTGCTGGCGGTGGTCGGTCGCGAGGGCGCGGCCGACGCCGAGGAGATGTTGTCGTTCCTCACCGGGGCGCTCGACCGGGCCGCCCTCGAGGCGCTGCCGCACACCGCGGCGCTCGCCGACAAGATCAAGGCCCTGCTGCCGATCTCGGCCCTGCCGGGCGACCTGTTCGAGCTCGTCGCGGCGGGGGTCGACGCGCTGCCGAGCTACCGGTACCTGGTCGCGCGCCTCGCGGTGGAGGCGAGCCTCGCCCTCGCGAAGCACGAGAAGATGCCCGACGTGCCGCTGCCGTCGTTCGGGGCGGCCGGGACCACGGTCGCGGCGCCCCCTCCCCCGCCGGTCCCGGAGGGCCTGCGC
>JBEBJC010001377.1:0-1939 GCA_040080105.1 Myxococcota bacterium | reverse complement strand
TCGCCAGCTGCTCGGGGCACGGGCACGGGCACGGGCACGGGCTGGGGAGGAGCCGTGGGGCGAGGCCGCTGCGCGGCCTACGCCCCACAGGCTCCCTAGGGGACCAGCTCCGGCACCCACACCCCGCGCCCGATCTGGCCCTCCACCCGCGCGAGCCGGACCTCGTCGCCGTCGGGCGTGTACTCGCCGAGCTCGCCCCGATCGGTGAACGTGATCAGCGTGTTGCCGTTCGGCAGCCGCTGCGCGTCTCCGAGGAAGCTGATGTACCCCCCGTTCGGGTCGGGCAGCTCCCACACGGCGTCGACCTGGTCGGCGGTGATCCGCAGCTCGACCACCCGCGACACGATCGGGATCGGCCCGTGGTCGCCGTTGTCGAACATCAGCAGGTGCAGCCCGTCGGGCTCGGACCACGCGTCACTCGCGTGGCCGTGGCGGAACGCCGCGTCGGGGGTGCTCGGCACCGTGGCGTCGATCCCGCCCGCCTGCCACCCGAACGAGCCGTCGTCGCCGGCGAACACCACCGCGTCGAAGAACCGCGTGACCAACAGCCAGCCGTCGTCGGTCGGGGCGCGGATCAGCGAGTTCACGTGGCTCCATTCGGACGCCAACGGCACGAACTCGTCGAAGTTCGCGTGAAAACACGGGTACCACGGATCGACCGGGTAGTCGTCGAAGAAATCGAACCCGACGGTGGGCTCCCCTCCCCCCTCGGGCAAGGTGACGAGCTGGTCCGCCACCGCGGGGCCGCGCTGGCCCGGCACCAGCTCGGTGTCGGAGAAGTGGTACCCCACGTAGGTGATCGTGCCGTCGGGGTTCTCCCAGAAGTCGTGGGTCGCCTCGAGCAGCGGGGTGACCACCCGCGACGACCCGTCGAGCGCGTACCGCTCGAGCCGCCGGCGGGTCGGGTCCTCGTGGTCCATCAGCACCAGCACGTCGCGGCGGTCGCGGCTCGGGCGCACCCGGATCGCGCGGCTTCCGTCGGTCGCGGGGGGCACCCACCACACCGCGCGGCCGTCGCCGTCCCACACGAACGGCGCCGCGTCTTGGGTCTGGGTCTTCCGGCCGTAGTGATACCCGACCCAATACCCAGAGGAGGTGGCGGCGCTGCCTTGGTCCTGGTGGTCGACCCGCGGGTCCCCCACCGCCGCGGGCGGCTCGGGCACCTCGACCTGGCCCACCGCCGACGACCACAGGTCGCGACCGTCGTCGATCTCCACCTTCCACCGGTAGGTCCGACCGCCGGCGAGCAACGCGAGCGGCAGGCTCGACGCGCCCTCGGGGACGGTGGCGCGCGACACCACCGCCCACGACCCGAACGTGCCCTCGGCCGCCCACACCGCCGCGTCCCCCGCCGGGCCGGTCCAGTCGACCCGGAACGACGAAGGCACCCACTCGCTCGGGGACACGGTCGCGGTCACTGCCGCGTCGGGGGTACAGCCCGCCAACCACCACATCTGCGCTCCGGCTCGACCGAACGACCCTATCCCGCCGCCTCCACCACCCGCGCCAGCGATTCGAGCGACGGGTGGGCGAACAGCGCGGTGGTCGGCAGGTCCACCCCGAGCTCGTCCCGCACCGCGACCCGCAGCAGCTCGAGCTGAAGTGAATCGAACCCGAGGTCACGCAGGGCCCGCTCCGGCGCCACCCGCTCCGCCGGCACCCGCAAGATCCGGGCGGCGGCCGCCCGCAGCGCCTCGCGCACCTCGGGCCCGGTGCGCCGGGTCAGCCGCGACGCCACCGGGCCGAGGTGCGGCAACGCGCGCACGACCTCGCGCCACTGCGCGTCGACCACCAGCAGCAGCGGCTCGTCTCCGCGCGACGCGGCCCGCAGCCCGTCCCGCAGCGCGCTCGGGCCGAGCGGGCGCACGCCGAGCACCGGCTCGACCCGGTCGGTCGGGGCCAGCGGACCGAGCGCCACCACCCGCGCCCCCCGCGACGC
>JBEBJC010000272.1:0-9323 GCA_040080105.1 Myxococcota bacterium | reverse complement strand
CGCGTGGGCCGCGCGCCGGTGGGTCGAGCCGCGGATCGACCCGGCCGCGGTGCGGGTGGAGCTCCAGTGCCTGGTCGAGATGGCGCGGTTCACCCTGCGGCACCGCCGGTACGGCACGATCGCGGTGGTGCTGCTGGCCGCGTCGATCCCGGCGTGGCGGGAGCGCCGGCCGCTCCGGGCCGGGTACTGCTTCCTGCAGCTCGTCGACGACTGGCTCGACGGCGACCGCCCGTGTGACGAGGAGCCGCTCGACCGGGTCGAGTCACTCCGGGACGAGATCCGGTCGCGCGCCTGGTCCGACCGGCCGGCGTCGTGGCTCGCCGCGGCGGTGGTCGCCGACCTCGCGCCCGCGGACGTGGACCGGCTGGTCGCGTTGCTCGCCACGATGGCGGTGGACCGCCGACGGCGCCTCGCGCGGGCCCTGTGGACCGCCGACGCGCTCGACGCCCACCACCGCGCCACGTTCGGCGGCTCGGTCGACCTGCTGCTCGCCGGGGTGCGGTCGCGGGTGCGTTCGGACCAGCTCCCCGACCTGCTCGACGCGTTCGGGGTCGTGTCCACCCTGCGCGACCTGCGCGAGGATCTCGCGAGCGGGCTGTGCAACGCGCCGGCGGAGGTCGTGGGGTCGACCCCGTGGGACGCGCTCGACGGCACCCCCGCGTTCGAGGCGTGGAAGGGGTCGCAGATCGCCCGCGGGCGCGCTGCGCTGGCGCGGGCGGGCGCCCAGCTCGAGCAGGTCGACGCGCCGGCCCGCCGGGCGCTCGCCGGGTTCGTGTCGTCGATGGGGGCCCGGCTCGACCGAGCCGCCGCGGAGGGCGCGCGATAGACGCTCCGGATGCGAAGACTCCTGTGGGTGGCGGCGCTCGCCGGGTGTAGTCAGGGCAAGCAGAACGTGGCGGCGTGTGAGGCGTACGTCGAGTCACTCGCGTGCGGCGACTACGACTTCTCGGTGCTGTACCCCGAGGGGTATTGCGACACGTGGGCCGAGACCGAGTGCGACGTGAGCGAGTACTTCCGCTGCCTCGACCGCGGCTCGGACTGCGCGGGCGGCCAATACTACCCGGCGCTCGACTGCGTCGTCCCGGGCTGTGGATGACCCCGGTCACAGCGGCCACGCTCGCGGAGCACGCCACCGCCGAGAGTTGTTGGATCGCGGTCGACGGCGTCGTGTACGACGTGACCGACTACAGCCGCGGGCTCGTGTCCGACGCGGCCGGCGGGCCCACCCACCCCGGCGGGCCGGTGCTGCTCGAGGCGTGTGGCCACGACGCGACCGTGTGGTTCACCACCCGCCCGATGGGCTCCGGCACGCCGCACTCGCCCGAGGCCCGCGCGGCCCTCGCCGAGCGGGTGGTCGGGTGGCTCGACCTGGGCGAGGTCGCGACGCCGCCCGAAGGGGCGCGGTCCCGCCGGGTGGTCAGCCTGCCCGCCGCGTCGGTCGCGACCGACGTTGACCTCGAGCTCGACCACGCGATCGGCGCCGAGACCAACCTGTGGCTCGGCGTCGCGCACGGGATCGGCCGGTTCGACGTCTCGTTCGGCCACGCGGTGTGGACCGGGGAGTCCGACCTCGCCGGTCGGGTCGCGTTCGCCGCGGGGCCGGCGCGGTTCGCGCCCACCCTCGGCGCGGGGTTCCGGTTCCAGGGGGTCGACGACGCCGATCGGATGGGGATGTACGCCGAGCTCCCCGCGTCGGTCGGCGGCTCGGCGGGGTCGGTGGGCGTGGTCCCGGGCGTCGCGGTGTTGCCCGGCAGCGACGCGCCGGTGCGCGCGGGCCTCGGGGTGTCGGCCGAGCTCGCGCCGCTGCGGTGGCTGTCGGTGGTGGGGGAGGTCCGGGCCGACGACGCCCTGCGCCCCGAAGGGGGCGGCGCGGTGCGGTTCCACACCACGCGGCACACGTTCACCGTCGGGGCGTCCACCCACCCCGCGCTCGCGCCGCTCGAGCGCCTGGCGGGCCCGGAGGGCGGGTTCTCGGTGAACCTCGCGCTGACCCGAAGGTTCGGCGGGTGAGCACCCGGGAGCTCGGCAAGGAGAGCCGGCGAGCGCGGGTCTCGGCCGCGGCGCGCGACCTGTTCGCCGAGCGCGGGTACGACGGGACCACGATCCGCGCGATCGCCGAGCGGGCGGGGGTCGGGACCGGCACGGTGCTGCTGTACGCGAACAGCAAGGCGGACCTGCTGATCACGCTGTTCGCGGACGAGCTGTCGGACGCGCTCGACGCCCAGGTGGCCACGCTGGTCGAGGGCGCGCTGGAGGACGAGCTCGCGTACCTGTTCCGCGGGTTCTACGAGCGGTACGCGGAGCGCCCCGAGGTGTTTCGGGCGTACATCCGGGAGACGTTCGCGCTCCCCGCGACCGCCGACGACCCGTACGACCGGGTGTCGCGCACGTTCGTGACCCGGCTGGTGGCGCGGATCGAGGCCCACCGGTCGGAGCTCCGCCCGGACGTGGACCCCACGGTCACCGCGTTCGCGTGCTTCGGGGTGTACCTGGTGCAGGTGTCCCAGTTCCTGCGCGACCCGGGGCCGGTGGACCCGGCGGTGGCGGCGCTGCGCGGGCTGTTCGTGCTGCTGCTCCGCCCGCTCCGGGCCTGACCGGGTCGACTCAGGCCACCTGCCGCTCGCGCCGGCGCTCCACCCCGAGCCGGACGCCCGAGCCCGGGCCCGCGGTGGCGTTGCGGCGCACCGCCACCTCGTCCGACAGCGAGGTGAACCGGTGCTGCTGCACCAGCGTCGCCACCACCACCTTCATCTCCCACGTCGCGAGCGCGGCCCCGATGCACCGGCGCACCCCGCCCCCGAACGGGATCAGCTCGTACGGCTTGAACGTGTGGTCGAGGTGGCGCTCCGGGCGGAACGCGTGCGGGTCGGGGTACAGCTCCGGGTCCACGTGGAGCAACGCCGGGATCATCGCCACGTGGGTGCCCGCAGGCAGGGCGTACGGGCCCAGCGTCATCGGCACCACCAGCGTGCGCACGAAGTCGGGCAGGATCGCGTGCAGCCGCAAGGTCTCCTGCACCACCGCGTCGAGCCACGGCATCGCGTTCAGCGCCTCGGCCGACCCGTCCCACCCGTCGACCTCGGCGGCCAGCCGCTCGAGCGCCGCCGGGTGGCGCGCCAGGTGGTACAACATCCACGCCATCGCGATCTGAGTGGTCTCGTGCCCGGCGAACAGCAGCGTGACCAGCTGGTCGCGCACCTCCACGTCGCTCGCGGCGGTGCCGTCCTCGTGGGTCGCGTCGAGCAGCATGGACAGTACGTCGTCTCCGCGCGCGCCGGCGCGCCGCTCGCGGATCACGTCGAACAACATCGCGTCGAACCGGTCCTTCGCCGCCAGGAACTTCGGACCCGAACCGAACGGGAGCTTCAACAACGCCGGTACGAACAGCAGCTCGGGCCGCAGCGTCCCGACGAACGCCCGGATCGCCTCGGTGTGCGCCTTCACCTGGGCGAGGTCGTCGACCCCGAACACCGCCCGCACGATGACCTCGAGCGAGATCGACAACATCTCGTCGAGCGCGACGATCTCACCGCCCCACCCGGCGGCGGTGCGGGTGGTGATCTCGCGCATCCGCTCGGTGTACGCCCGCATCCGCTGACCGTGGAACGGTGGGGTCAGCAAGCGGCGCGCCTCCTTGTGCCGCGGGCCCCAGGTCGCCAGCACGCTGTGGGCGCCGAGCACCGACATCAGCGAATCGACCGCGAACGGGCGGACCTCGTCGGTGGTCGCGCGGAACAGGTCGCGCAGCACCACCGGATCGGCGGTGCACACGATGTCGCCGTTCCACGCGTTCACCCGGAACGTCTTGCCGTGGACGGCGGCGAGCGGCGGCCACATCGCGTGGGGCTCGCGCAGCAGCTTCCAGGTGGTCCACAACTTCGACGACGTGGCACGCGGGACCTCGCTCATCGCGACCTCCAGGGACATTGAACGTGTTCAATGTTGAACATGTTCAATCCGTACCCCGACCCGCCCCAAGGTGGCCGACGTGCAACGTTCGGCTGCTCACTGGGCCGGGGTGACGACCGGCGGGGGCTGCGGCACACACGCGAGGGACCCCGAGTTGATCGGCACGGCCGGGGTCCACTCGAGCACGGTGGGCGCGAGGGTGAAGGTCGGGACCTCGGCGATCACCGCCGGGTCGAGGTCTCCGGTCGCGACCAGCTCGTCGAGGATCTCGGCCCCGAACGGCTGCGCGTGCACCGCCATCGTGATCCGGTCCGGGGTCCCGCCTCGGACCAGGTAGTTGGTCGACACGTGGGTCTGCACCCACGCGGGGTCGGCCACGTCGAGGGTGGCCTGCACCGGCAGCAGCCCAGCCGAGTCGATCGCCGCCGCCTCCCAGAACATGTGCACCGGCTCGCCCGAGGTGCCGGTCAACGTGCTCCAGATCCGCCACAGGTCAGGGTCGTCGACCTCGGCGATCCGCGGATCGGGCGCGCCGGTGTGGAACAGCACCGTGTCGCCCTGGTACGCGGTGACCTCGACCCACACCCGCCGATCGGAGGTCGCGCCGCTCGGGAACCGGTGCCCCGCGGCGACATTCTCGAGGGTGGCGACCGCGAGCGTGGGGTCGCCCGCGGGCCCGACACACAGGTACGCGGCGACCGAGTCGTCGAGCAGCTCCTGCACCAGCGCCCGCTGCCGGTCGCGCCCGGGGAACGAGGTGAGCGCCACGTCGATCCCCGGCATCGAGTGGTCGGCCACCCGCCGCAGCGGTACCCCCTCGACCTCGGCGGCCACGCCGTCCGACCCGGTCATGTGGCACGCGCTGCAGGTGAGCCCGAACCCCGGCTTCGCGAACACGCTGCCGCCCCACTCCGCGAACGTCGCCTCCACGTGGGTGCCGAGCGGGTTCACGATGTCGTGGCACGAGCCACACAGGGCGGCGCTGCGGGCGTCGTCGCGCGCGTGGTGCGGCGACCCCTCCGAGTCGTGGGCGCGGGTCTCGGTCGGATCCGAGAACGGGCCGCGCATCACCCGATCCTGCGCGATCACCAGCGGGTTGTCGTGGTCGCCCTGCACGTCGGTGACCTGGTGGCACCACCAGCAGGTCACGCCCTTCAGCGCCGGCTCGACCGAGTCGAGGTCGGTGCCGTCCGCCGTCTCCCCCAGCAACACCGCGGCCGGGGCGTGGCACTTCACGCAGAAGTCGCCGAGCTCGCCGTTCGTCTCCCGCTGGCCGCGCGCGTTCATCGCGAGGAACACCGGATCTTCGGCGGCGTACGCGTGCATCGAGCCGGACCACTGCTCGAACTGCGCCGGGTGGCAGCCCTCACACGCCGCCGGATCGCGGAGCTCCTCGTCCGACAGGCGATCGGGCGAGCAGCCCGCCAGCAGCCACCCGATCACCGCGGCGCCCCCGCGTCGACCCAGGCGCGCACCGCGCACCGCTCCTCCGCCGACAGCGGCGCGCCCGGCGGCATGTCGCCCAGCCCCTCCGGCTCGAGGTGCACCACCAGCTCCGAACACGCGGCATCCCCCGGGACCACGTACCCTCGAACGGCGGTGTACGCCGCGTCGCTGTCGGGACCGAGCGCGAGCCCCCCGGCCGCCGCCTCGCCTCCGGACCCGGCCAGGTGGCACGCCGACAACGCGCAGCTCGTCGACACGGTGTTCGCGTACACCGCGTCCCACGTCGGCTCGAACTGGGGCGCGCACCCGGGGTCCACGTCCACGCACTCGGGCGCCCCGTCACACGACGCCACCAGCAGCAGGATCAGCCCTGGGCGCAGAATCGGAACACCACGGGGTCGGGGGCGCCCTCGGAGCCGACATCGAGTGTGAACTCCCACAGCCCCGGCATGATCAGGTCGAACGGGTCGACGGCGTAGCTGCCGGCGGCCTTCTCCACCAGCGGGTACGCCGGGGGCACCAGGCCGTGTGCGTGCAGCGGCATCCACGGGGTGAGCTCGGACGCGAGCCCGCTCACCGGCGCGCCGGCGGCGTCGGTCACGGTGACGGTCCACAGGTTGTCGCCCACGTCGGGGGGCGCGGGGACGGCGTCGACCAGCGTCACCGTGAGCCCGGCGGCCGACACGACCGAGAACCCCGCGACGTAGGTGGACGCGCCGTCGCAGTTCGGCGGATCGGGTTCGGGAGAGGTGCCGTCGAGCTCGACGCCGCCGTCGCAGCCCGCGGCCACCACCGTCCACCACCAGCGCGCCATGGGCGTCCCCTCCAAACCCATGGGTACAGTGCCCGGGCCGAGACGGCCACCGAAACCTGCGTGATCCTTGCGGTCGGCCGACCCTCCTCCTACAACTCCGGTATGGGAACCGTCCGCCACGTCCGCCGGAGGGACGTCACGCCCCGGGCACACCGGGCCGGGGGGGTCGCGCTCGCCGGCGCGGCCGGGTCGGTGTTCGTATTCGGCCTCGCGCTGCTCGCCACGAACCGCATCGAGGGCGCGGTCCGGAGGTCGGCGGTCGAGTCGATCGACGAGGACGCCCGGTGGGTGAACGTCGCGGTGTCGGGCCAGCGGGTCGAGCTCACCGGCGCCGAGCCCGAGCCGGGCCAAGGGACCCACGTGATCGCCGATGTCCGGTCGGCCCAGGTCGACACCTGGTTCGGCCCGCTGGTGCCGAGCACCCGGGTCACCGCCGCGTTCGTGGCCGCCGCGCCGGTCCAGGTCGCCGCGACCGTCCCGGTCACCGCCCCCGAGGCCGCGTCTCCGCTGCACGAGCCGCGGCGGGTCGCGGCCGAGATCTGCGAGTCGCAGCTCGCGCGGGCGCTGGCCCAGGGCCTCGAGTTCGCGGGGCCGAGCCCCACCGCCGCGGGCGAGCCCGTCCTCGACGCGGTGGCGCGCGCGATCGCCGACTGCCCGGGCAGGGTCCGGATCGAGGGCCACACCGACGATCGCGGCGATCCGGGGCGGAACCTCGCGCTGTCGGGCGCCCGCGCCGCAGCGGTGCGCGACGGGTTGATCGCGCGCGGCGTGGCGAGCGAGCGCCTCGAGCTCGCCGGGTTCGGCTCGAGTCGCCCGCTCGATCGGGCCGACACCGACGAGGCGCGGGCCCGCAACGCCCGGATCGAGATCCACCTCGCGCAAGCCCCGGGGCGCCCGTGACGTTCCTGCTGGTCGAGATCTCCCTGTTGTTGGTGGTGGCCCTGCTGATCGGCGCCGCGCTCGGCGCGCTGTGGATGCGGGGCCGGTTCGAAGACGTGACGGTCGAGTACGCCAGCGCCCAGCGGAGGCTCGCCGAGTCGAAAGCGGGGCCGGTGCAGGTCGACCTCGAGCCGATCGCCGTGCGCCTGACCGCGCTCGAGCGAGCGATCGTGCGGATCTCCGCGGTCGACCTCTCCCCGGTGGCCCAGCGGATCGACTCGCTCGAGCGGTCCCTCGAGGACCGCAGGCGGGCGCTGGACCCGCTGCACGAGCGCCTCGGGTCGATGGAGCGGGTGCTGGTCGCGTTCGACCGGTCGGGGCTCGACGCTCGGCTGAAGGCGATCGAGGACGCCCTCGGGCGGGCGGCGGTGCGCGCTTCGAACACCGCGGCGCCGTTCACTCAGGTGACCTCGGTGCCGTACGGCGGCCCGACGCCGGCGCGGACGCCTCCCGCACCCGCACCGGTGGACACCGCCGACCAGCAGACGCTGCAGGCCGCCCCGGAGCGCGACCTGGCGCCGGACTCCGCCGACCCGCTCGACGAGGCGAGGCGGCCCGAAGGGGGCGCCAACCTGCTGATCGGCCCGGTGTTCGGCCCCGCGGACTACCTCGAGGCGATCGTGGGTGTGGGCCCGAAGCTCGCGGCGCTGCTGAACCAGCTCGGGGTGTACTACTTCTGGCAGGTGGCGCAGTGGACGCCGGACGACGCGGCGCTGGTGAACGACCGCCTCGACGGGTTCAAGGGTCGGATCGATCGGGACGAGTGGGTCGAACAGTGCAAGGTGCTGCGGGAGGCGCCCGGCGCGAGCCGCCCTCCGCCCGGGGTGTAGGTTAGCTCTGCCCGATGGAAACCCCGATCGCGCGCGGCGCCCGCGTCACCCTCCGCCCCCACCGGCCCGACGACCGGGACGCGCTGTTCGACACGATGTCGGACCCGGAGGTGATGGCGTACTGGAGCACCGGCCCGTGGACCGACCCCGCGCGCGCCGACGAGATGTTGAGCCGGGACCTGCAGCTCGCGGCCGCCGGCGAGGCGCTGCGGTGGGCGATCGAGCACCAGGGCCGGTACGTGGGGTTCGTGTCGCTGCACCACTTCGACCGGCAGAACCGTCGGTGTGAGGTCGGGTACCTGCTGAACCGGTCGGCGTGGGGGCAGGGTCTCGCGCGCGAGGGGGTGACGCTCGGGCTCGACTGCGCGTTCGGCCCCCTCGGGCTGCACCGGGTGGAGGCCGACACCGACCCCCGGAACACCGCGAGCATCACGCTGCTCGAGCGGCTCGGGTTCACCCGCGAGGGCACGCTGCGCGAACGGTGGTGGGTGGACGGCGTCAGCTCCGACACCGCGCTGTTCGGGTTGCTCGCGCCGGAGTGGGCGAGGCGCCGAGTCTAAGGGGACACCCACTCCTCCACCCACGCGAGCTCCGGATCGGCCGACGGCCGGACCCCGTCCACCCGGCGCGCGAGGTGGAGCAGCAGCGCCCCGAACCGGTTCGGGAGCCGGTCCGACAGCTGGGTCCACCCGGGCACCCGGCCCCTCGCCCGCTCCGGGCACCCGGCGCGCAGCACCGCCACCGCCACCGTCACCGCCCACCGGTACCGCTCGCCGAGCTCCTCCGGCTCGGGCTCCGCCAGCGCCCGCTCGAGGTCGAGCTCGCCCCGGCCGGCGCGGAACCAGTTCTTCAGCCCGTCGAACCACGGCTGGTCGCGGAGCAGCTCGTCGAGGATCTGCTCGGCCCCTGCCCGATCCCCCGACCACAACACTGCGAGGGCGGTCCACTGGGCGACCGCCGAGCCCTGCAGCAGCGCGCCGCCGCGGAACGACCGCGCGCGGGCCGCCGCCTCGGCCGCCGGGGCGAAGTGGACCGCCCGGATCAGCCGCAGCACCCGCCACCGGCTCCACGCCGACCACCCCGCCAACAGGGCGAACGGGGCGAGGGCGACCGCGAGCCACGGCGAGCCGCTGGTGAGGATCGAGGCGGACGCAGCGGCCAGGACCGCCCCGGCCGGCACCGCCGCGCCGACCGCGACCAGCGGGAACCAGTTCGCCCCGATCTTCCGCCCGTCGGACAGCACCGCGGCAGGCCCCGCCGCGCGCTCGGCGACCGCGTACACCGCGTAGGTGGCGCCCACCGCCAGCACGATCGCGCACAGCCCGAGCTCGTACCACTCGGCCGCGCGGCCGAACCCCGACATCGCCACCAGCAGCGACCCGTAC
>JBEBJC010001376.1:0-1941 GCA_040080105.1 Myxococcota bacterium | reverse complement strand
ATCTTCGACGGCACCCCGGCCAACCGGGTCGCCGGGGTCGCCGGCGCCGCCGCGAGCTGCCCCGACAACACCGCGAGGTGGTCCTGGGCGAACAGCGCCGGGTGTGGGTACACCTCGGCCCCGGTGAACGTCCCGCCGCGCGCCACCACCACCCCGACGACCCGCTTGTCGTCGGCGAACCGCTGGGCGAGCGCCTGCTCCGCCGCCGCGAGCTCGCGCGGGTCGAGGTCGCGCCCCGCGAGCCAGCTCGCCGCGTCTCCCGCGCCGGTCGCGCGGTTCCGCGCCGCCACCGCCGACCAGGTCTGCTCCTGGGAGCCCGTGGCCACCACCGCGCGCAGCGCCGGATCCACCCGCCCGGCGTACACGAACCCGGGCCGCTCGGCGGTCCACCGGCCGCGCTCCACACACCGCACCGGCACCGCCCGCGACGCGCCGCCCGCGACCAGCAGGCTGTCCTGGAACACCCGGTCCTGCATCCCGCCGTGCACCACGTCGCCGGCCATCACCAGCAGCGGCTCCGGCGACCGGTTCACCACCACCAGCGTGTCGACCACCCCGTTCGCCGACTCGCGCACCGCCGCGGTGCCGCGGGCCATCCCGTCGCCCAGGGTGGTCACGTCGAGCTCGGCCCGACCCGACGCCTCGCGATCGATCACCGGGAACAACGCCAGGTCTCCGAGCACGATCGGGTCCTGCACCGACAGGCGCTTGCCGTCCTCGACCCCGTCGGAGCCCCAGGACGGCTCCACGTCCTTCCCCCACGAGCCCGCCGCCGCGACGCCCACCAGCCACGCACCGACCATGGAACCCTCCCGGGACGTTCGACCGCGGACGACGCCGCGAGTTCCGATCGTATCCCGACGCGCGCCGACCCCCGGCGGAATAATCCTGTGGCTCCCACGTGTGTGGATCTCGGAGCGCCATGATCACCTCTCCGCTGTGGTTGTTGTACGCGAGCTGCGCGCAGATCCCGGGCTGCGGCCCCTCCGACGAGATCGTCGGGCGCGAGAACGTCGAAGGCGTCGTGTTCGCCAGCGAGTCGGCCGTCACCTACCGAGACGGGGTGACCCGGATCGGGGTGTTCTTCGACGAGCAACACCGCCAGGCGCTGACGTTCGACCAGCTGCCGGTGGCCTGGATGGTGGGGATCGTCGCGGCGGAGGACGGCCGGTACTGGAGCCACCCGGGCGTCGACGCCGAGCACATCGCGCGGGCCGCCCGCGACAACCTCGAGGCCGGCGCGGTGGTCGCCGGCGGGTCGACGCTGACCCAGCAGACCGCGAAGATGTTGTTCGAGCGCCCCGACCGGTCGCTCGACGCGAAGTTCCAGGAGCTCGACTACGCGCTGCAGCTCGAGAAGGAGTACAGCAAGCGCGAGATCCTGACCTACTACGCGAACCTGTTCCACGTCACCGGCAACGGCAGCGGGCTCGCGATCGCGGCGCGGTACTTCTTCGACAAGGAGCCGTCCGAGCTCACGGTGCTCGAGTGCGCGTACATCAGCGGGCTGGTGAAGGGCCCGGCGAACTACGACCCGTTCCCGGGTGACGCCGCGCAGCAGGCCGAGGCCACCCGCCGCGCGGTGGAGCGCACCCGGTACGTGTTGTCGCGGATCGGCGAGGAGTCGCTGTCGAACCTCGTCCCGAAGGCGGGCGAGGGCAAGACCGTCACCGAGGCCGATGTCGAGGTCGTGCGGGCCGAGGCGAAGCGCCTGCTGGCCGAGGGGTTCACCCTGCCGTTCCGCCCCGGGGTGTTCCGGTACGACACCTCCGCCGTGCTCGACGAGGTCACCCGCCGGCTCACGTCCGAGCCAATCGCGTCGACGCTGAAGGCGGCCGGGGTCACCGACCCGTCGACCGCCGGCCTCACCGTGGTCACCACGCTCGACCCCGCCGTCCAGCACGAGGCGACCTACGGGCTGTGGCACCAGCTGTCCGACCT
>JBEBJC010000271.1:0-9332 GCA_040080105.1 Myxococcota bacterium | reverse complement strand
CCGATGGGGCGGCCGCGCGTGGGGGTGCGCGCTGCACGGGGCCGGGTCGGTGCCCGAGCTGGTGGCGGCGGTCGGCCTGGCGCTCGCGATCCCCGCCGGGGTGGCCCGCACCAACGAGGAGCTGGTGACCCGGATCGGGGCCGCGCTCGAGTACCACGGCCGGGCGCTGCTGTGGCTCGACGACATCGAGCCCGATCCCGCCGCCCTCCCGGTGCTGGCGCGGTGGACCGCGGGGGCGCCGGAGCTCCGGATCCTGGCGACCGCGCGCCACCGGTGGGCCGGGTGGCCCGAGCTCGCGGTGCCCCCGCTCCGGTCGGAGCTGGCGGAGGCGCTGTTCGTCGACCGGGCGCGCGCGCGGTGGCCGGCGTTCCAGCCCGACGAGGCCACCGTCGCGCTGTGCGCCGAGCTCGACGGGCTGCCGCTGGCGCTCGAGCTTGCCGCGGCGCGGACCGCGGTGCTGTCGCCGGCAGAGATCCTCGCGCGGCTCCCCCGCGACGTGGACGTGCTCGGGGGCACCGCCGGGGCGTCGCTCGAGCGCGCGCTCGCGTGGTCGTGGGACCAGCTCGAGCCCGCCCACCGGCGCGCGCTGTCGCGGGTGACGGTGTTCGTCGAGCCGTTCTCCGCCGAGGCCGGGGAGGCGGTGGGTGGAGACCTCGACCTGCTGCACGCGCTCGCCGACCGGGCGTGGCTGCAGCGGATCGGCGGCGCCGACGGGGTGACCCTGCGCCTGGCGGCCCCCGCGCGGGCGTTCGTGGCCGCCCGGGCCCCGGCCGACGACGACGCGCGCGCCGCTCACCTGGCGTGGTTCGAGGCGCGCCTGCGGTCCGATCGGGACCGGCTCGCGGTGGTGCACGCGGTCGAGCTCCGGGCGGCGATGGCGTTCGCGCTGACCCACGATCCCGACCGGGCGGCCGACCTCGCGAGTGAGCTGTCCCTCGCGCTCGACTGGCGATCGACCCACGAGGAGCGCACCGAGTGGCTCGGGCGCGCGCTCGCCGCGGGGCCGAGCCACGAGCGGCGGGCTCGGCTGCGGATGCACCTCGTGTCGCAGCTGTGTGGTGCGGGCCTACACGCCGCAGCGCGGGTCGAGGTGGAGCGCGCGCACGAGGACGCCGCCGCCGCTGGGACCCCGCTCGCCCGCGGGTACGCGTGGTGCGCCGAAGGGGCGTACCACTTCCGCACCGCGGCGTACTCGTCGGCGATCCAGGCGTACGAGGCGGCGCTGTCGCAGGAGCTCAACGTCGGGCTGCGGGTCAGCGCCACGCTGAACCTCGGCAGCACGCTGTTCCACCAGGCGCGGTACGAGGCGGCGCTGAGCCGGATGCGCGAGGGGCTGGTGCTCGCGCGCGAGGCGAAGATGCGTCGGTCGGAGGCGGGCGCGCTCAACGGCGTCGCGTTGTGCCTCGGTCGGCTCGAAGGGCCCGAGGTGGCCGAGCCGTGGGCGTCGGAGTCCGAGCGGGCGTACCTCGAGTGCGGCGACGTCCGGGGGGTGGTGATCTCGTTGTTGAACCGCGCGTTCCGGGCGGCGCTGTTGCGGGACTCCGACGAGGTCGAACGCGCCACCGCCGAGTCCGACGCGTTGGCCGGGCCCCTCGGCGACTCCACCGCGCTCGGGGTGGCCGCCCACCAGCGCGGCTCGA
Organism: Myxococcota bacterium; assembly: GCA_040080105.1. Taxonomy (GTDB): domain Bacteria; phylum Myxococcota_A; class UBA796; order UBA796; genus JACKER01. The sequence continues at coordinate 7,692 of JBEBJC010000271.1, read as the reverse complement.
GCCTGCTCGATCGCGGAGAGCTCGACGCGGCCGTGCGCCAGTTCGAGCGTGCGCTCGGCCACTTCGTGGTGGGCGACGTGCGCCAGCACCACGCGCACGTCCGGCTCGGGCTCGCGGTCGCCCACGCCTTGCAGCGGCGGCCGTCCGCGGCGGCCGAGCTCGCCGCGATCGACGCGTCGGCGGCGAACCCCCGGGCGATCGGGCTGGCCTTCGCGGACTTCGTCACCGGCGGCGACGGAGCGGCGTTCGATCAGGCCACCCTGGGGCTCGACGATCCGCTGTACCCGGCGTTGCGGGCTGCGTTCGCCGGAGACGAGGCCCCGCTGTCCGCGCTCGCCCCGCGCTCGGCCGACGCCCGGTTGGCGCTCGCGATCCGGGCGGCTTACCGCCGGTGACCGCGGCGGACGACGGGAGCGCCGCCCCATTACGGCCCAGGAGTCGGTTCGACCGCCGGAGCTGCGCGCGTCGACCGGCGAGGAGTGGGGATGGGGTTGTTGATCGTTCGGCATCCGGATCCACACCCGGCGCGGGGGCGTCGGCTGGTGGAGGCGCACCCCGAGCTCACCGCGCTGTACGGCCGCAACCCGTGGACCGCGGCGATCGCGGCGGGGCTGATCGCGGCCCAGCTCGGGGTGGCCGCGGCGATCTCGGCCTGGGGCGCGCCGTGGTGGGGCGCGCTCGCGCTCGCGTGGGGGGTGGGCGCGGTCGTCGACCACGCGCTGTTCGCGGTGATGCACGAGGCGGCGCACGGGATGGTGTTCCGCCGGCGGTGGGCCAACGACCTGTTGCTGGTCGCGGCGAACGCGCCGCTGGGGCTGCCGTTCGGGTTCTGGTTCCAACACTGGCACCTCGAGCACCACCGCCGCCAGGGCGACGTCGACCGGGACCCCGACCTGCCGCAGCCGTGGGAGCTGCGGTGGTTCCGCCCGACGTTCTTCGGGAAGCTGGCCTGGCACGTTTGCTTTTTGCCGATCCAGGCCCTGCGTGTGCACGCGGGTGGACCGACGCTGCTGGACCCGAAGGTGGCGGCGCACGTGGCCCTGCAGCTCGGGGGGGTGGCCGCGGCGGTGTGGGCGCTCGGCCCCGCGGCGGCGCTGTACCTCGCGGCGAGCCTGTACTTCGTGTACTCGCTGCACCCGCTGTCGGGCCGGTTCATCCAGGAGCACCACCTGCTGCCGGGGATGGGGGAGCAGGAGACCGCGTCGTACACCGGGTGGGCGAACCTCGTGTCGCTGAACTTCGGCCTGCACACCGAGCACCACGACTTCCCGGCGATCCCGTGGAACCGGCTGCCGGCGGTCCGCGCGATCGCCCCGGAGGGGTACGCCGACCGGGTGGAGCACCGGTCGTGGACCGCGCTGTGGCTGCGGTTCCTGTTCGATCCCCAGCTGTCGCACGCGTCGCGCGCGGTCCGGGTCCACCAGACGGGATAGGCCGACGGGATGTCGTCGGGTGGTCGGAGCGTCGGGGTCGCGCTGGGCATCGGGATCGCGGTGGCGATCGGGTGTTTCCTGGTGGTGAGCGGGTTCTTCACCCACTGGGACGGGATGGTGATCTCGCGCCGCCCACCGCCCCCGGACCTGGAAGATCCCCCTCCGCTGACCCGGGTGCTGGTGGTCGAGGGGTCGGCGCGGCGCGAGCTCGACTGGCCGACCGACGTGGCCGACGCGCTGAAGCTCCCGGTCGACCCGTTCGCCACCCCCGCCGATCCGGCGCTCGGCCCGCGCACGACCAAGCCTCGGCTGTCGCTGTCGTACACCGTCGAGGGTGTGCCCGACCCGGTCGGCACGCCCACGCCGATGGGGGTGGGGATCGCGGTGCTCGCGGGCCTGCTCGCCGTCGCCGCCCGCAACGCGTGGGTCGGGGCCGCCCCGTGGGTGTTCGTGCCGCGCGAGCCCACCCGGCTCGCGCCGATGCCGAAGTCCGGGGCGCCGGCGCCGATGGCGCAGGCCTCTCGGTCCCAGCCGGGCCCCCCGCCGAGCCGGCCGCGGGCGGGTCGGGGGCGGCGGTAGACCGATGGGTGGCCTGGCAGGCGTGGTCCACTTCCGCGGCGCCTCTCCCGCGCGCTCCGACGCGGAGCGGATCGCGGCCGAGCTCGCCCACCGCGGCCCCGACGGCGCCGGCGCGTGGGCCGAGCGCGAGATCGCGGTCGCGCACCGCATCCGGCGGGTGCGCCCGGGCAACAAGCTCCAGCCGGTGGTCGCCGACGACCTGGTGGTGATGCTCGACGGGTGGATCTACGACCACCTGCGGCTGGTGGCCGAGCTCGACCCACCCGCCGACGCGACCGACACCGAGTCGCTGCTGCTCGCGTGGCGCCGGTGGGGGGTCGAGACCCTCGGCCGGCTCGAGGGGGAGTTCGCGATCGCGGTGTGGGACCGCCGAGCGTCGTCGCTCACCCTGGCGCGCGACCGGCTCGGGATCCGCCCGCTGCACTACGCGGCGCGCGGTGACAAGCTCGCGTTCGCGAGTGAGGCGCGCCCGCTGTTCGAGGTGGAGTGGGTCGGCCGCGACCCGGACCCGATGCGGATCGCCGAGTACCTGTCGTTCGGGGTGGTCCACGCGCCCCGCACGCTGCTGCGCGACGTGTTCCAGGTCGAGCCCGGCAGCTTCGTCCGCGCCGACCGCGACGGCCTGCGGACCCGCTCGTACTGGCGGCTCGGGTACGCCCCGCCGGGGACGCCGAAGCCGAGTGAGTCCGACGTGATCCCGGCGCTGCAGGCGCGGGTCGAGCAGGCCGTGTCCCGCCGGATCCCGGAGGGGGTCCCGACCGGGCTGTACCTGTCGGGGGGGCTCGGCTCGGCGGCGGTGGCGGCGTCCGCGCGGCGGCTGCACCGGCTGCTGCCCGGGTTCACCGTGTCGTTCGCCGACGACCCGTACCCGGAGTCGGCGTTCGCGGGCCGGGTCGCCACGCTGTTCGGGATCGACCACCACGAGGTCGTGGTGCGGTCGAGCGAGCTCGCCGCCGGGTTCGACGCGGTGCAGGTGATGGTCGGACAGCCGATCGGCTCGCCCGGCGCGGTGCTGCAGGTCGCGCTCGCGCGGGCGGCGGCGGGCCAGGTGAAGGTCGCGCTGTCGGGCGACGGCAGCGAGGAGCTGTTCGGCGGGCGGATGCTCGACGGCCTCGGGCGCGCGCTGTCCCTCGCGCACGGGTACCAGCAGCTCCCGCGGGCGGCGCGGTCCGCGCTCGGTCGGCTCGCGCCCACGAGCCGCCGGCTGGCGCGGTGGTCGACCCCGGTCGACCGGTTCGCGCTCGACCAGGGGCTCGGCGGCGCGCACCTGTTCGACACCGACGACCGGCGGGCGGTGCTGCGCGACCCCGCGCTGGTGCGCCCCGAGGTGCGCCAGGAGGTGTTGACCCCGTTCTACTCGGAGCTGGCCACCGACCCGATCAACACCGTGCTGCACGGGTTCTTGCGGTCGTCGCTGGTCGAGACGCAGCTCGTGCGCGCCGACCGGACCGCCGCGGCGAACGGCCTCGACATCCGGTTCCCGCTGCTCGATCGCGCGGTGGTCGAGGCCGCGGCGGCGCTCCCCGGGGCGTTCAAGCAGTTCCGGGTCGCCGGGTCGGTGCACACCCGGTGGCCGCTGCGCGCGCTGCTGATGGGGGAGCTGCCCGAGGTGCTGGTCGACCGGCCGAAGCGGGGCCCGCCGGGTCCGCCGGCGAACTGGCTCGCCACCGCCGGCCGGCTGTTCCTGGAGGACCGGGTGCACAAGCTCACGCAGAACCGGCACGGCCTGTGGCGGGTCGACGCGATCGAGCACCTCCGGGCCGACGTGGCCCGCTCGAACGCGGCGACGACCCGGCTGTGGGCGTTGTTCGCGCTCGACTCGTGGCTCGAGCAGCTCGGGTGACCCGGATCCACGTGGTCGGCACCTCCGGCAGCGGCAAGAGCACGGTCGCCGCCACCCTGGCGGCGCAGCGCGGCCTTCGCCACATCGAGCTCGACGCGCTGTCGTGGACGCCGGGGTGGGTGCAGCGCCCGTCCGGCGAGCTGATCCGGACGCTCGACGCCGCCGTGGTCGACCCACGCCCGGCGCCGCGCGGAGTACGGCCGCCTGCTCGCGGGCGCGCCGTTCCGGGTGGTGTGGCTGCGCAGCCGGGCCGAGGTCGACCGGTGGCTCACCGGCGCCGATCTCGCTTCCGGGCCCGGGTCAGCGCCGCGGTGAACGCGACCGGGTCGTCGGTCGGCGCCTCGCGCAGCGCCTCGGCCAGGGCGGGGTTGCGCGCCCGCCACCCGTCGAGGTCCCGCCGGTCCTGCGCGAGGCTCGCGTCGATCGTCGACCGGTCGATCCAGGCGCCGATCCCGGCCGACGCAGGGTCGGCGAGGCGGGTGATCAGCTCGCGCCCAGCGTCGGGGTCGAGGTGGGTGGTGTCGGAGAACCGTCGCCGCTCCTGGGTCCACGCCTCGGGTCGCTCGGCGTCGAACACCGGGCCGAGGGTCACGAGCGCGCGCTTGAGCTGCTCGAGCTCGTCCCACGCGCCGAGCTCGTCGATCAGCAGCATCAGATCGGCGCTCGCCGGGGTCACGAACACGGTGACCTCCGCGCCGGCGTCGCGCGCTCTCCTCACCGCGTCGAGCAGGTCTCCGAGAAGCTCCGGGTCGAGGCCGTCGACCCCCGCGTACTCGAGCCGGGGGTCGAACAGCGAACGGTCCCACGGCGACGGCCCCTTCCGCCGCCCGTAGTCCACGTAGGTGCCGCGGACCCAGGTCTGCGTCGGGGGCTCGGCCTGCCGGGCGTCGAGCGCCATCCGGACCGCCGACCACGACGCCGCGGTGTCGAACAGCTTCCACCCGAGCCCGACGACCGGCCGACCGGCCAGGCGGACCCGCGCGCGGGAGAACCCCGGCATCCCCTCCGGTAGCGCCCGGTCGAACATCCGCAGCTCGACCCCGAGCACCACCCGCTCGGCGTGTAGCCCGTGCACCGCGAACCGCAGGTGCTCGACCACCTCGGCCACGGTCGCCCCGCCGACCCCGAGGTTGTACACCCGCTCCGGCGCCACGCCCGGCCACTCCGCCGGCAGGGTGTACGACACCCGCGACGAGCCCACGAACACGACCTCGCGCGGGGCGAGCGCGGCCTCGTGTGGCTTGAACACCCGCTCGTGCTCGGAGCGGCTCACCAACGCCCGCGCGTCGACCGACCACACGCCGAGTGGATCGACGGTGATCGGCCCAGCGGCGACCGCGGCGGTGAACACCGCGAACCCGGCGGCGAACCCGAGCACGAACCGCATCCGGGGCTCCTTAGAACTGGTAGTACAGGAACGGCGAGAGCTGGCCCGACGCCGCGACCGCGAGGGCCGCCATCGCGCCGACCGCGAGCCCGGTGACGAGCGGGCGCGACCGGAGCTGCTCGGCCCACCGCCAGCCGACCGGGACGAGCTGGCACAGGCCGTAGCCGGCGCACACGATCAGCGTCGCGTGGGTCGGCGCGCCGAGCCCGTGGGCGCCGGCCATCGCCTGCCACAGCTCCCCGGCGCGCCCGAGGGTGGGCGCGCGGAACGGGACCCACGCCACCGCGACCGCGAGCTGGGTCAGCGCCCACGCCGCCGCCGGGGGGACGGGCGGCCCTCGCCACAGGCGTGCGATCACCAGGTACACCCCGTGCAGCGCTCCCCACGCCACGAAGGTCCACCCGGCGCCGTGCCACAGCCCCCCGAGCGTCATCGTCACCAGCAGGTTCACCAGCGTGCGCGTCAGCCCTCGGCGGTTGCCCCCGAGCGGCAGGTACAGGTGGTCGCGCAGGAACTCGGACAGGGTGATGTGCCACCGCCGCCAGAACTCGCTCGGCGACCGCGCGCGGTACGGCGCGTCGAAGTTCACCGGCAGGCGGATCCCGAACAGCCGGGCGAGCCCGAGCGCCATGTCGCTGTACCCGCTGAAGTCGAGGTACAGCTGCAGCGCGTACGCGCCGGTGGCGGTCCACGCCCCGAACGCGTCGACCGGGGCCGACCCGTCGAACACCGGCGAGGCGAGGGTCGACAGCGGGTCGGCCAACGTGACCTTCTTGAACCACCCGATCGCGAACTGAGCCACCCCGACGTGCAGATCGTCGGGGCTGGGCACCGGCCGTGCGAGCAGCTGCGGGATCAGCACCGTGTGCCGCACGATCGGCCCGGCGACGAAGTGGGGGAAGAACAACACGAACAGCGTGTACTCGAACGGCCCCGTGTGGGGGTCCTCGCCGCGGAAGCACGCGACGAGCCACGCGATTTGCTGGAACGTGAAGAAGCTGATCCCGATCGGGAGCACCAGGTGGACCAGCGGCAGCCCGACCGTGCCGAGCGCGAAGTCGAGGTACTTGAACACCCCGAGCAGCGCGAGGTTCGCGGTCACCCCGGCCACGAACGCCGGGCGCGACCGGTGGGCGAGCAACCAGGTGCCGAGGACGTAGTTCGCGCCGATGCTCCCGAGCAACATCCCCAGGTACCCGGGCGACCACCACGCGTAGAACACCATCGACGCGAGCAGCAGCGCCCACAGGGCGGCGCGCCCCCCGGCGGCGAGGCCCAGCCGGTGAGCGACGAGGACCGCCGGGAGGAACCCGAGCAGGAACACCGGTTCGGTGAACAACATCGCCCGGGAAGGTAGCCTCACGCCCTGCGGACGACGACCCCCATGCCGGCCAGCGTGAGCAGCGTGCCGCCGGCCGCCATCCACCACGGGGTGGCCATCTCGCTCGCGCCGGGGACCCACGCGGCGATCGCGAGCGCGAACGTGTTGTTCACCACGTGCATCACCACCCCCGGCCACACCGAGCCCGTGTGCCACCGGACCCACCCGAGCACGAACGCGATCGGCACCACCCCGATCACCTGCGGCGGGTCCAGGTGGTATGCCGCGAACACCGACGACGTGACGACCAGCGCCACCCACGGCGGCGCCGACCGCTCGAACGCGCTCCACAGGTAGCCGCGGAAGATCAGCTCCTCACACACCGGCGCGAGCAACCCCACGGTGATCGCCATGGTCACCGCCTCGAACCCGCCGCGCCCGAGCGCGTCGCCGATCAGGTCGACCACCATCGGAGCCCAGTCGTACCGCTCGAGGAACCGGTCGGACAGCCACGAGCCGGGCTGCCCGGCGGTGAGCCCGAGCCCGGCGGCCACCGCGAGCGCCGCCACCGTGGCCGAGGTCATCCCGAGGTTGTGCTGCACCCGCGCGCGCAGCGGGCCCGGGTCGGACCACCCCACGAACACCGCGCCGACCGCGGCGATCGCGAGCATCCCGAGCTGCTGGACCCCGGTGAGCACCGGCACCCACGCGCCCAGGAACGACAGGTCGGCGGTGGTCGCCTCGATCGGCTGGCCCCGCGCGATGATCAGCGCGGCGACGACCACGCCGAGCACCAGGAACCACCCGAGGGTCGCGACGAAGTACCCGCCCAGGTGCGCAGGGCCGGTCCACCAGCTCGCGCGGCGGGGCGGGGCGACCCTCGAGTGCTGTGGAGCCGTCATCTCGTCCGCGTACCCCGCTGCGGCTCTACGTGCCCCACGGGCCGTCGAGCGCGATCCGGAGCAGCTCGGACGGGGCGTCGGGATCGTCGGCGTCGGTGGAGACCCACCACCCGCGCGCGTCCCGCGCCAGCCCCTCCGCCTTGATCGGCACCACCACCCCGCGCTCGGTCAGCGGCGCCCACCGCGCTCCGCTCGGCCCGACCACCCCGAGCGCGCTGCCGACCACC
>JBEBJC010001375.1:0-1944 GCA_040080105.1 Myxococcota bacterium | reverse complement strand
ATCCCCGGCGGCTCGGCGTTCCCGTACGACGAGGGCGACACCGCGGTGCACGAGGTCGGGCACTGGATGGGCCTGTACCACACGTTCCAGGGCGGGTGCAGCAAGACCAACGACCGGGTGGTCGACACGCCGAAGGAGAAGTCGACGGCGTTCGGGTGTCCGGCGGTGCGCGACACCTGCGCCGGCGGCGGCCCGGACCCGATCGAGAACTACATGGACTACACCGACGACGCGTGCATGTTCGAGTTCACCGCGGGCCAGGTCACGCGGATGGACACCCAGTGGACGTCGTTCCGGTTCGGGAAGTAGCTCAGCGGAACTGCGGCGGCGTCCACCACGCCGCCTGGTACGACGCGAGGTCGTTCGGCGCGAACCACTCCACGAACGCGACGTGGGCGCGGTCGTCGGACCACGCCACCCCCGCGGACGGGTCGACGTGGTGCTCGAACTCCCGCCCGGCGCGGGACGGCAGCGACAGCGCGTCGGGGTAGCCGAGGCGCAGCGCGCCGGGCGCCACCGCCGGCTCGGCGCGGTACACCAGCGCCGCCACCCCGTCGGCGAGGTACACCCGGTACGGCGGCGCCACCACGACCTCCAGGTCGTCGCGTCGCCCGTACGACGAGCGCGCGCAGGCCCCGCCGAGCCGAGCGAGCACCTCGTCCCGCTCGAGCCCGAGCAACCCGCGACCGTCGCGGATCAGCTGTTCGGCTTCTGCGTCCACGCCGCGACCTCCTGCTCCAGGAACCGCTCGCGGATCGGGCACTTGCGGTGCAGCGTGTCCCGGTCGACGAAGAAGTACATCACCGCCTCGGACAGGTCCTCGTCGGCGTTGGTCCGACCGTACTTCGTGACCGGCGCCTCGAGGCCCGCCGTGCCGTTCGGCGTGTTCTTGTCGGCCCAGTACCCGGTGGCCGCCATGAACCGATCGAGCGCGTACCGCATCAGCCCGTGCGCGAGCTCGTGGGTCGCGGTGCCCTCGAGCTGCTTCGCGTTGTCGCCGAAGTCGAACTTCGCGTTCAGCCCCGAGCCGTACATCGCGAAGTTGCCCGGCGGACCTTTGAAGTACTCGCCCATCGCGCCGGAGTCGATGTGGGGGGCGACGCCGTTCATCGGGTCGAACGTCATCCCGGCGTTGACTCCGCCGACGCTCGACACCTCCTGCGGCGTGTCGGCGCGCGACGAGCCGGCGCGGGCCTCGCCGAGGATCGGCGCGAAGTGGCCGAGCGCGGCGTGCACCGCCACCAGCTCGCGGAACTCGAGGTCCCGGGCGTGCAGCTTCGCCACGAGCTCGCTCGGGAAGAACGAGTACCGACGCTGGATCGCCTCGAGCGACGCCGGGGAGCTCACGTCGACCTGGAACCCGTCGCGCAGCTCGGTGACGATCTCGGTGGCGCGGGCCGCCTCCGCGTCGTCGCGGACCCGGATCCGCGCCGCGCCCACCTCGACCACCCGCGAGGGGGCTTTGGTGGCGGCGGCGCCGGTCCCCCGCTTCGCCGCTACGTCGAGCAGGCCCTCGGGCTGTGGAGCGGGACCGGACAGCTCGTGGGCCGCGGCGTCGTTGCCCCACGCAGGCGCCCACTCCGCCGCGGCGGAGGAGGGCTGGGGAGCGGTCTCGGGCATCGGATTGGTAGAGGAATACCGACGGATCGACACTGGGCCTCCAGCGCTGGACCGCCATCGTACACCACCGGGGGCCACCCCTCCGGCTGTGACAGCGCTGTTGCAGCGGGTACGATGGCCCGGAGGGTGCGCGATGGCGTCGGTCGACGAGGTGGTGGCGCGGTGGCGGACCAGCCCGGACTACGTGCCTCGCCCGCCGCGACCGGCGGCCGAACGGGAGGCGTTCCTGCGCGCGGTCGAGGCGCCGAGGACCGCGCAGCGGCGCTCCGAAGCGAAGCGGAGGAGCAAGCGAGCAGGCCACAGACGACCGAGCGCAGCGTCAAC
>JBEBJC010001374.1:0-1945 GCA_040080105.1 Myxococcota bacterium | reverse complement strand
ATGTCACATCCCCCGATCCCCGCGACCATCACCCACGCGATCGCGGTGGAGCCATCCTACGGCTTCCCGGTCACAGTTGTCCAGCCCGTCGAGTTGACGAACACGAGAGCGTGTCGTTCACTCGGTCGGGAACCCGTGGGCGCGCCAGCCGCGCATCCCGTCCGACACGTCGACCGGGTGGTACCCGCGCTGCGCGAGCAGGCGCGACGCGCCGAGCGACCGGGCGCCGCTCTCGCACACCACCCACACCTCCTCGTCCTTCGGGAGCTCGTCCAGGTGCCCCGCGAGCGTGTCGACCGGCAGGTTCACCGCCCCCGCGACGTGCCCGGACGCGAACTCCCGCGGGGTACGCACGTCGACGAGCCGCACCGGGGCGCGCGCGATCGTCTGCTCAAGCGCGCGGCTGTCCACCGTCCGGACCCCGTTCGCCGTCGACCCCTGCAGGTCCACCGGACCCTGCGCGCACGCGACCACCAGCCACCACATCGGCCCTCCTGCACCCCAGGAGCCGCCAACCCCCCGCGGTGTCACGCCCACGGGTCCGACCCCTCGAGCCGCGCGCGGATCACCCGCTCGATCACCGGGCGCGCGCTGAGCCACGTCTCCAGCGCCGGGTTCCGCACCAGCTCGTGGATCCCCGCGCCCGGGACGAGCACCTCCCACCCGCCCCGCGTGCGGACCGCGTGCGCGACCAGCCCGCCGCGCAGCACCGTGGTGTACCGCCCCTCGTTGATGTCCCACGTCATGCCTGCTCCCCGGAACACCTGTTCAGTATGGCGCGTTTCGGGTCGGGCGGACATGCTGCGGCGCGATGATCGACGCCGCCAAGGAGTTGAAGGGGTGGATCGCCCAGCACGGCTGGGTGCTCTTTCTGGCCACCGTCGCGGCGTATCCGATGCAGCACTACGAGCTGTACGGGCCGCCGGCGGACCTGCAGCTGTTGCCGTCCCTCGCGGTGGCGATGTTCCTCGTGCTGCCGCTGTGGGCCGCGGTGGTGCACGACACCTGCGTCGACACCGCGATCGCGCGCGACCGGTCCCACGTGCTGCAGGCGTGGGCGATCTCTGGGCTCGGGTGCGCCGCGGCGCTGTTCCCGTGCCTGGTGTGGGCGTACGCGCCGGGGGGCAAGGAGTCGTTCAAGGCCGACCCCACCCTGCTGGTGGCCGGCGCGTTCGTCGGGCTCGCGCTGGTGCTCGCGGGGGCGGCGCGCGGCCGGGTCTCCCTCGGCAACTGGGGCCTCGGGGCGGGCGAGCTCGGGTGGTGGGGCCCGAAGGTCGGGCTGATCGTCGGGATCATGGTGGTGGTGATCCCGCTGTTCGCGTGGCTCCGCCCGGAGTACGTCGCGTTCTACCCCCGGTACAAGCCGAGCCGCACCGACTGGGTGCCGCTGGTGCAGTACCAGCTCGCGATGGCCACGTTCATGTTCGCGTGGGAGTTCGTGTTCCGCGGGTTCCTGCTCAACGGCATCGGCCGGTGGCTCGGCCCGGTGGCGGCGATCCTGGTGCAGGTGTACCCGTTCTTCTTGTTGCACCACGCGAAGCCCGAGAGCGAGATGGTGCTGAGCTGGGTCGGCGGGATCGCGATCGGGTGGTTCTGCTGGAAGAGCCGCTCGATGTGGCCGGGCGCGATCCTGCACTCGGTGCAGTACTCGGCGATGGAAGTCAGCGCGTACGTCCTGCGCCACTGGTGAGCGCCGAGGGTCGCGGCCAGTTACGCCGGAGGCCCGGAGGGTTCCGATGTGGTCGCTGGTCGCTGCGCTGTTGATGTCCGCCTGTTCGTCTCCGCCGCCGGCCCAGCCGACGCCCGCCGCCCGCGCGAAGGCGGCGAAGGGCAAGACCGCCGGCAAGATGAAGGGGAAGGCCAAGGCGAAGGCGCCCCCGCCGATCGGCGTCGCCGGTGACGTGACCGGCGTGCTGTCGCTGGCCCCGGTCGCGGCCCCGACCCC
>JBEBJC010001373.1:0-1945 GCA_040080105.1 Myxococcota bacterium | reverse complement strand
CGCGGTGGCCGACGACGAGCTCGACTCGATCCTCGGGATGGTGCAGAGCCGGCTCGAAGTCAGCCTCGAACGTCTGCTGGAGACGAGAGGCTGAGCTCCGCGACCCGGTCGCACGTCGAATCACACGTCTTTCTGCGCGACAGTCGCGGCCAGGGGTCGTCTCGGGGGGGGCACCCTCGGAGGACCTCGTCATGTCGTATTCCCCGATCGCCCTGCCTGCCTCGAACCCGGCGTGGGCCGACGGCACCACCCTGCGGACCCCCGACGGGCTGCGCCCGCGCGACTTCGAGCTGCACGCCGACCTCGGGACGCGCAGAACTTTCGACCCTGGCCGCGCCATGCTGTCCCGCCGAACTCGTGAGGTCGGCCGAACCGCGACAGGTGCTCCGACCCTGGAGCCCCCGTCGGCTGGTGGTTCCATGCTCTTCGCGCGCGGTGGATTCGGGCTCGGGGCGTCGAACCTGTGCACCGACGTGGCCCGATGAAGGCCGCCGGGTCTCCCGTGGACCTCGCGCCCGGCGAGATCTTGCTGCGGTGGTTCGTCCCGAGCCTCAGCAGTCGGATCGTGACCACCGCCCGCACCTCCGGCGCGCTGGGGATCCTCGGCGGGGTCGTCGGCGGCGTGGTGTCGGTGCCGGTGGCCGTGCTGCTCGCGTGGATCCACCCAGCGCTCGTGTCCGTGGGGTTGTTCCTGTTGTTGGTACTCGTCGGGCTCGGCGCTGTCGTGCCGTTCGTGGTGCAGTTCGTCCGACGACCGCCCGTGCGGTGGTGGGTCACCAGCCGCAGGTTGGTCACCCAGGTCGGTGGTCAGGTGCGAACCTTCGATCTCGCCGCGGTCCGCGACCTCGACGTCCGCCCGCCCTCCAAGATGACCCTCGTGACGGACGAGGCGTCGCACCAGATCGAACCGGTCGACGCGCTCCCCGAGCTGTGGGGCGCGCTGCGGATGGGTCGCGCCCTGGCGCCGATCTCGTTCCCCGCCATCGACGCCGACGCCCCGGCCCCGACCATCGAGGAGGTGGTCTGCTGGAACGGTGAGGCGCACCGCGGCACCACGCGCCTGTCCGGCGTGCTGGTGTTCCGCCCGGGGCGAGTGGCGTGGGTCCCGGCCACCCAGACCTCAGTGGGAGGCGCCGTCCTCGAAGTCGCGGCGTCGCTGGCCGGCGCGGCGCTCGGGTTGCGGGTCCGCACCATCCGCCCGGTGCCGCCGATCGATTCGTTGTTCCATCAGCTCGTGCGGGCGCCCTCGGACGCGTCGTTCGATGCCGCCATCGACGCGGTCGTCCGGGTGTGGGGCGGCTTCGCGACCGCGCTGCCCGCGGGTGCGAGCGTCTCGACGGGTCGCGGTGGAGACGACGTGTCGTTCGAGGTCGACGGTGTGGTGTACCGCACGTGGAACCTCCGTCACCCCGCCTGGGGCCCCATCCGGGCGTCCTACGGGCGGTGACGAGGGGCTCCGATCAACGGCGACGCGTTGGCAGGCGCGCATCTCCCAGGCCCCCGACACCTCAGTGAACGCGAACGGATGTCAAGGGGCGGCGCAGTCGGGCCAGATGTGATCCGTCGATCACCGGGAGCGTCGAGATCCTCACGCCGTCCCGGCGCGCGCTCTCGCGGTGCTGACCCGCCACGGTCGAGTGCAGCACGTCCGCCCCGCCCGCCCGACCGCGCTAGACGTGCAGATGTTCTCGACGTTCGCCACGCGGGTCGGCCGATCGGAAGCCGAGCTGGAGCCGTTCGCGGCGCCGTTCGCGGCCGCGGCGGCCGCGGCGGTCGAACAGTGGCCCGGGCTCGCGTCCCCACGGTTCGCCGAGGTGCTGGGCGAGCGGTTCGCCGCGGCGGTGCAGGCGAGCGGGGCGGAGGGGGGCGCGGCGTGGTTCGCCCGGCTGCACCCGGCCGATCTGTGGTTGGCGTCGGCGTGCGCCGCGGGCGTTCCCGGGGCGGC
>JBEBJC010000270.1:0-9342 GCA_040080105.1 Myxococcota bacterium | reverse complement strand
CGTAAACCTGGAGCCGCCACCCCCGTTCGTCGTGAGCGGGAGTCGCGGATCGCGCCCGCCTCCGTGTGCGTCGTGGCACGCACCGGAGGCGGGCCTCGCTGTGTGGGGTAGCCGGTGCCGCGTGACTACTACGAGATCCTCGAGGTGGAGCGGGGCGCCGCCGCCGAAGAGATCAAACGGGCGTACAAGAAGGCTGCGAAGAAGGCCCATCCCGACCTGAACAAGGACGATCCCGACGCGGAGCGGAAGTTCAAGGAGGTCGCGGAAGCGTACGACGTCCTGTCGGACGAGCAGAAGCGCCGGGTGTACGACCAGTACGGCCACGACGGGTTGAAGTCCCGCGGGTTCGCCCCCGACTTCAACGCCTCCAACGTTCAGGACATCTTCGAGCAGATCTTCGGCGGCGGGTTCGCCGATCTGTTCGGCGGCGGCGGTGGCGGGCGGCGGGGACCGCGGCGCGGCGCCGACCTCGAGTACCCTCTCCGGCTCGACTTCATGGAGGCGGCCCACGGCGTCACCAAGAAGATCTCCGTGCCGCGGCGGATCGAGTGCGTCAGCTGCCGCGGGAACGGCGTGAAGGACGGCGCCAAGCCGGCGCAGTGCACCACCTGCGGCGGTCAGGGCCAGGTGATCAGCGCCCAGGGGTTCCTGCGGATCCGCACCGCGTGCCCCTCGTGCCGCGGCCAAGGCACGGTGATCCGCAGCGAGGATCGCTGCCCGAGCTGCTCCGGCAACGGGCGGGTGCGCGAGACCAAGGAGATGGAGGTCCGGATCCCCGCGGGGTCGTACTCCGGGCTGCAGATCAAGCACACCGGCGCTGGGGAGGCGGGCGAGCCCGGCGGCGAGTCGGGCGATCTGTACGTCACGCTCGAGGTGCTCCCGCACGACGTGTTCAAGCGCGACGGCGCCGACGTGTACGTCACCGTGCCGGTGCCGTACGAGGTGATGTGCCTCGGCGGGGCGATCTCGGTGCCCACGGTGTACGGCGAGCAGACGGTCGACCTGCCGCGCGGGACCGCGAACGGGCACGTGGTGGTGTTGGGCGGCAAGGGCCTCGAGATGATCCGCACCCGGGGTCGCAAGGGGGATCAGCACGTGCGGCTGGTGGTAGAGGTGCCCACCAAGCTGTCGGAGGAGCAGGAGGAGATCATCCGCAAGCTCGCCGACCTCCGCGGCACCGGTGTTCACGGTAAGGGTTTCTGGCAGAACCTGTTCGAGAAGTTCACGGGGTCCTGATGAGCACGCAGGGAACAACGAAGTCGGTCGAAGCGGTCGAGGCGCGGGTCGCCCAGATCGCGCCGCTGATCGATCGGGCGCGCAACGAGATCGGTCGGATCCTGGTGGGCCAGAAGTACCTCGTCGATCGGCTCCTGATCGGGATGCTGTGCGACGGGCACGTGCTGCTCGAGGGCGTGCCGGGGCTCGCGAAGACCACCGCGGTCAAGGCGTTGGGGAGCAGCTTCCACCTGAAGTTCTCCCGGATCCAGTTCACGCCCGACCTGCTGCCGGCCGACGTGATCGGGACTCAGGTGTACCAGCCGAAGGACGGCGCGTTCACCACCCGCCCGGGGCCGGTGTTCGCGAACATCGTGCTGGCCGACGAGATCAACCGCGCCCCGCCCAAGGTGCAGTCGGCGCTGCTCGAGGCGATGCAGGAGCGCCAGGTCACGATCGGAGACCAAACCTACCGCCTGCCGCGCCCGTTCCTGGTGCTGGCGACCCAGAACCCGATCGAGCAGGAGGGCACGTACCCGCTGCCCGAGGCGCAGGTGGATCGCTTCACCCTCAAGCTGAAGGTCACGTACCCGACGCTCGAGGAGGAGCTCGAGATCATCGCGCGCAGCGCGCTGCCGACCCCCGAGCTGCAGGCGGTCTGTGGTCCGGAGGAGCTGTTCCAGGCGCAGGCGGTGGTGCGCGAGGTCAAGGTCACCGACGTGCTGATGCGGTACATCGTCGACCTGGTGCGCGCGACCCGCGAACCCGCGCGGGTCGACAAGGAGCTCGCCCGGGCGATCGAGTTCGGCGCGAGCCCGCGCGCGAGCATCGCCCTCGCTTCTGCCGCCCGCGCGCACGCGTTCCTCGACGGCCGCGGCTACGCCCTGCCGGAGGACGTGAAGGCGATCGGCCCCGACGTGCTCCGCCACCGGGTGGTCCCCACCTACGAGGCGGAGGCCGACGGGCTCGACGGCGAGAAGATCGTCGCGCGGATCCTCGAGAAGGTGGACCAGCGGTGACGCTGACCCCCGAGGAGCTCCGCGAGCTCCAGCGCCTGCACGTCGCGGCCGGTCGGCGGGTGGACTCGCTGTTCGCCGGCGAGTACCGCGCGGTGGTGAAGGGGCAGGGGATGGAGTTCGAGGAGGTGCGGCTGTACGTCCCCGGTGACGACGTGCGCCACATCGACTGGAACGTCACCGCGCGCACCGGCGACGCACACGTGAAGGTGTTCCGCGAGGAGCGCCAGGCCACCGTGCTGCTGGTGGTCGACATCTCGGGCTCGACCCTCACCGGCTCCGGCGGACGGGACGGCCGCACCGATCGTCGGCTGCAGATCGCGCGGGTGGCAGGCGGCCTCGCGTACGCGTCGCTCCGAAGCCAAGACCGCGTCGGCCTGATCACGTTCACCGACCGGGTGGAGACGGTGCTCACGCCGCGCCGGGCGCGCGGGCACACCTGGGCGGTGATCCAGGCGGTGTACGCGGCCCACGCCGCCGGGCGGGGCACGAACATCGCCGAGGCGGCAGGGTTCGTGCGCGGGTTTCAGCGGCGACGCGCGGTGGTCGTGGTGGTGAGCGACTTCCTCGATCGCGGGCCGTGGGACGTTGCGTTGGGCTCGCTCGCCCGCCGACACAAGGTGCACGCGGTCTGCGTTCACGATCCGCTCGACGCCACGCTGCGGGGCCTGGGCCTGATCGACGTGGTCGACTCCGAGACCGGGCGTACGATGGTGGTCGAGGGCTCCCGGTTCGTCGCCCAGCGCTCGCTCGAGGAGCGGATGCACCGGCTGCGGCGCACCGGGGTGCGCGCGGTGGCGCTGTCGACCGTGGAAGACCCGTTCGCCGCGCTGATGAGCCACTTCCAACGCGAGGGCGCGCGCCGATGACCGTGGGGTGGTTGTGGTGGCTCGCGTGTGCGCCGGCCCCGTCGGTCGTGCAGGCGGAGCCCGTGTCGCTGCGGGTGTTCCTCGACGGCCCGGTCACCGACGCCGGCGGCAAGCTCGTCGTCCAGGCCGAGTATGGAGAGGGCGAGCTGTCGCTGCCCGAGCCGATCGGGGCCCAGGCCGGCGCCGACGCCGCGGAGCTCGAGTTCACCGCCGACGGGCCACCCGACCACGAGCGGATCGGCGATCGGAACGTGGTCACGCAGCGGTACGTGTTCCGAGGGAAGCCTGGTTCGTACGAGATCCCCGCGCTCGAGGCCACGGTGGCGGCACCCGCGGGAGTAGGCCCGCCGGAGCCCCCGGCCGCGCCGCCGACAGGTCGGAGCGCGCCGCTGTTCGTGGACCTGAAGGTCGAACCGCCGCGGCCGGGGGAGATCACCGACATCGTCGAGCCGCCGGTGGTCACCCGGTGGCCGTGGGTCGCGGTCGGCGTGGTCGGCGCGCTGTTCGCAGGGGGGCTGTGGCTCGCGTTCCGGCCGCGCAGGCGGGTCGAGAAGATCACGCCGCCCGTGCCGCCGCACCTCGCCGCGCTGCAGGCGTGGGAGAAGGTGCGCGCCGACCGCGGGTTGACGATCGACGACAAGGCCCGAGAGGTGTCGCGGATCTTCCGCGAGTACGTGGAGTCGGTGTTGGGGTTCGAGGCCACGTCGCGCACGACCGCAGAGCTGCTCGAGCACCTCCAGTCCCTCGGGCACCTCCCCGAGGGCAACGTCCCCCGCGCCCGTCGGGTGCTGCGGGCGGCGGATCGGGTGAAGTTCGCCGAGGAGCGGCCGGCGGGAGACGCCGCCACCTCGCCCGAGGAGGCGTGGCTCGCCGAGCTCGACGCCGATCTGCGGGCGTTCGTCGACAGCACGAAGCCCGTGTGGACCTCGCACTCCGGCCCCCGCAAATGACGTTCGCCTCGCCCGCGTGGTTGCTGCTGTTGCTCCCGGTGCTGTTGCTGCCTCTTCAGCCGTGGGCGACCGGCAAGAACCGCCTCGCCGTCGCCAGCGTCGACGAGATGAAGCGCAAGCTCGCCCTGCGGGTGTTGCTCGCCCCGCTGCCGCGGCTGCTGTCGATCGCCGGGCTCGCCGGCCTCGTGCTCGCGCTCGCCCGCCCGCAGATCACCCGCACCGACGTGTGGGTCGAGTCGGACGGGCTCGACATCGTGCTCGCCGTCGACACCTCCGGCTCGATGCGCGCGGAGGACTTCTCGTCGGGCCTCACCCCGGTCAATCGGCTGCAGGTCGCGAAGGGCGTGATGGCGGAGTTCGTGCGCGAGCGCCCCAACGATCGGCTCGGGCTCGTCGTGTTCGGGGAGGAGGCGTTCACCCAGGTGCCGCTGACGCTCGACCACGACACCCTGCTCGAGATGCTCGACCGGGTCGAGATCGGGATCGCGGGCGCGCAGGGCACCGCGGTCGGGACCGCGCTCGCGGTGAGCGCGAAGCGGATCAAGGACCTCGAGGCGAAGAGCAAGATCGTGATCCTGCTCACCGACGGTCGGAGCAACGCCGGCCGGATCACCCCGATGGAGGCCGCCCAGGCTGCGGCGGCGCTCGGGATCAAGGTGTACACCATCGGGGTCGGGGCGCAGGAGCGCGGCGGGCTCGGCGGCCTGTTCCGGGGCGACGGGATCGACGAGGAAGGGCTGACGATGCTCGCCGAGGCCACCGGCGGCAAGTACTTCCGGGCCACCGACACCCAGAGCCTGCGCCGGATCTACGACACCATCAACGAGCTCGAGCCGTCGCCGGCGCAGGTGGTGCAGCTGGTGGATCGCGACGAGCGGTTCCGGCGGTTCCTGATCCCCGCGATGGCGGCCCTGCTCGGGCAGGTGGTGCTCGCCGCGACGTTTCTCCGGAGGGGACCGTGACCTGGGCCGAACCCCACTGGCTGTGGTTGTTGCTCGGAGTGCCCGCGCTCGCGCTGCTGTTGGCCGCGGCCGGCGCGTGGCACCGGTACAAGCTGCGCCGGGTGTTGTCGCGCGAGATGGTCGAGCGGATCCTGCCTCGCTCGGTGCGCGGCCGGCGCACGATCCGCGACCTGTTGGTGCTGCTCGGGTGGGTCGGGCTGGTGCTCGCGCTCGCCGAGCCGCGGTTCGACAAGCAGGTGCGCACGCTGCAGGTGCGCGGCACCGACCTGGTGTTGCTGCTCGACCTGTCCCGCTCGATGGACGCGGTCGACGTGGACCCGTCGCGGCTCGAGCGCGCGCGGCGCGAGATCGCGGACCTCGGGCGCCAGATCGAGGGAGACCGCGTCGGGCTGGTCGTGTTCGCGGGCGGCGCATACCCGCGGCTACCGCTCACCGCCGACTTCCGAGCGCTGCAGCTGGTGGTCGGCGAGGCCGCGACCGACACGTTCGACACCCAGGGGTCGAACCTCGGCGCGGCGATCCGCGCGGGGGTCGAGCTGCTCGAGCGGAGCCAGGAGCAGGCGGGTCAGGCGCTGCTCGTGTTGTCCGACGGCGAGACCCACCAGCCCGACGACGCGATCGCGGCGGCGAACGAGGCCGCAGCCAAGAACATCCCGATCTTCGCGGTGGGGATCGGCGAGCGACCGTCCCCGATCCCCCTGCCCGACGGGCGGATGTTGCAGTGGCGCGGCGAGACGGTGTCGACCGAGCCGGACTTCGATACGATGCAGCAGGTGGCCAAGCTGACCGGAGGTGCGTTCGTGACTTCCAGCGCCGGACCGCGCGACATGGAGCAGCTGTACGCCGAGATCCGGAAGTCGGTGAAGGCGGCCGAGCGCACGAGCCAGCAGCGGGAGACCTACCGGAGCGCGTACCAGTTCCCGCTCGGCCTCGGGTTCCTCGCGCTGCTCGGCGCGGCGTGGCTGGGTGAAGGCCGTCGGGCAGGCCGCCAGGGCACGGCGCTCGCGGTCGCGCTGCTGCTGGTGGGGCTCGCGTCGCCCGCGGCCCGCGCCGCCGACCCCCTCGCCGAGGCCGACGCCCTGTACCGCGCGCAGAAGTACCCCCAGGCGGTCGAGAAGCTGGTGGAGCTCTCGTTGTCCCGCCCCGACGACCCCGACGTGCTCGACCGGCTCGGGAGCGCCCGGTACCGCGCCGGCGACTTCGAGGGAGCGGCCCGCGCGTTCGATCGGGCGGTCGAGCTCGGCGGCACCGAGTCGGACGCGCTGTACAACGCCGGGAACGCCCACTACTACGCAGGACGGCTCGAGGACGCGCTCGCGCGGTACGACCAGGCCCTGCAGGGCGACCCCGACCACGCCCCGGCCAAGCACAACCGCGAGCTGGTGGCGGCCGAGCTCGAGGCCCGCCGCACCGCCCAGCCGCCGCCCCCGCCGAAGTCGGGTGACTCCGACGAGACCGAGGGCTCCGGCGACGAGTCCGAACCGAAGGACCCGAAGGACTCCGACGACCAGAAGGAGGGGAAGAGCGGCAGTCAAGGGGGGGAGCCCCAGGACGAGGGGCAGGCGGGAGAGCCCAAGGACGGCCCGGACGAGCCCGGATCGTCGAGCGCGGTCGACCCGGGGCAGGTGAACGAACCGGGGCAGGGCGAGCCCGGTGAACCCACCTCGGGCGGCGGCCAGCTGGGGGAGCGTGAGGGGCCGATCACCGCCGGTCAGGCGGAGCGGCTGCTCGAGTCGGTCGAAGAAGGGTCCCAGCGCACCGTGGTGCAGGGTCGACCGGAGTCCAAGCCGTGGTGATCGCTCTCGTGTGGCTGTGCGCGGCCGCGCTGGGCGCGGTGCAAGTGCAGCTTCGGGCCGAGCCGCCCGCGCTGATGGTGGGTCAGGTGGGCACGTTGAAGGTGCTCGTCGTCTCGGGAGGCGCGCGCGACCCGACCGTCGGGGGGCGCCGGCCGCCGGCGATCCCGACCGAGCGTGGCCTCCAGTCCGAGTACGCCGGCCAGAGCTCGACGTTCAAGAGTATGAACGGGCGGATTACCCAGATCCGCCAGTACGAGTACCAGCTCACCGCGGTGGAGGAGGGGACCTGGTCGGTGGGCCCGTCCGAGCTCACGCTCACCGACGGGTCGAAGGTCCGCGCCGAAGCGATCCGGATCGAGGTCCGGCCGCGGGAGGCGCTCGACGTGTCCGACGCGCCGTTCACGGTCGAGGCCGGGTTCGACGCCACCGAGCTGTGGGAGGGCCAGGTCACCACCCTGCGGGCCCGGTTCCAGACCCGCGAGCGCGGCGCCCAGGTCCAGTGGCGGCTGCCCGAGTTCGACGGGCTGCGCCCGCCCCAACACGGCAACCCGGACCAGATCCGGTACACCATCCAGGACCCGGGCGGCTCGATCACCGTCCAGCAGGAGATCGTGCCGCTGGTCGCGGTCGCCACGGGCGCGCGGGATCAGGGCGTGGTGCTCGCCGAGGTCCAGTTGCCGGTCGGGCAGTCCGACGTGTTCGGGCTGCGTCGGATGCGGATCGAGCAGTGGGGTTCGGGCCGGCTGTCGGTGAACGTCCGCCCGCTCCCGCCGCCGCCGCCCGACTTCTCCGGGCTGGTGGGCGAGTTCGAGCTCGTGTCGCAGCTCGAGGCGCCGAACGACAACGTGGTGGTCACCGGCCAATCGATCCCGTGGACGCTGGTGATCAACGGCACCGGGGCGCTCGAAGGGCTGACGCTCCCGCCGTACGCCGCGGGCGCCGCGTCGGTGTACGACAACGACCATCAGGTCACCGCCCGGATCGACGGCGACACCTACCGGGCGACCGCCGCGTATCGACGGGTGATCGTGCCCACCGCGGACGGGTCGCTCGCGTTGCCTCCGGTGACCCTGGTCACGTTCTCGCCGGCGAAGGGCAAGTACGTGACCCACAAGGTGGTGTTGCCCACGCTCACCGTCCAGCAGGGCCGGGACGCGGGCGCGTCCGAGGTGGTGGTGTTCGGCGACCACGCGCCGGAGGTGGTGGCGGCGGTCGAGGCGATCGACGTGCGCCCGCCGTACCCGTGGGGCCGCTCGACCGCGCCTTCCCTCGCGTTCGCGCTGCCGCCGCTGCTCGGGTTCGCCGCTGCACCCGGCCTGATGTGGCTCGGCGGCGTCGGCGTCCGCCGGTGGATCGAGCGCCGACGCGCGCGCAAAGAGGCCCGAATGGGCCCGGTGGCGGCGATGCCGCTGCTCCGGCGCCTCCCGGCCGATCCGGCCGAGCGCCTCGTGGTGCTCGACCAGGTGCTCCGGCGCCTCGAGGCGCGCGGGGCGCCCCCGGAGCGGATCCGCCCCCTGCGGATGCGGCTCGGGCGAGCCCGGTTCGGCGAGGGGGGGCACGACGCCGCGCTCGAGGCCGACCTGTTGGTGCTCACCCGGGAGATCGAGTCTTGATCGCGTTCCTCGGGTGGGTGGCCTGTACCGACGCGGTCGGAACCGGGGCGGCGGCGTTCGAGGCCGGCGATCTCCCCGGCGCGATCCGCGCGTGGGAGGCGGCCCCGGCCCCGCGCTCCGGGGTGATCGAGTACGACCTCGGCATCGCGTGGTACCGGTCGGGGGACCTCGCGCGCGCGATCGCTCGGTTCCGCGCGGCGGCTCGGCTGCGCCCGCGCGACGGCAACGTCCAACACAACCTCGCGCTCGCGCGCGCCGGGCTGGCGCCGGGGATCCCCGAGCCGGTGGGCAGCCCCGGGTGGACCGCGGTGCTCACCCCGGGCGAGCTCGGGCTGCTCGCGGTGTTGACCACCGCGCTCGGCTCGTTGATGGTGTTCCCGAGGCGCAGCCGCACACTCGGCGGCCTCGCCCTCGCTGGCGGGCTCGGCGCCGGCGGGTTCGCGACCGTCGCCGCGTTCGACCTCCGAGCGCACCCGGTGGTGGTCGTGGTCGATCAGGAGATCGTGCTGCGCGACGCGGCGAGCGTGAACGCGGGCGAGCGGCTCCGCCTCCCGGTCGGCGCCGAGGTCCGGGTCGCAGCGACCCACGACGTGTTCCTGCTGGTCGAGGACTCGCGCGGGCGACGGGGTTGGGTCCCGACCAACGGCGTCGAGGCGGCCTGGTAGTGGACCTGGTGTTGTCCAGCGGCTTCCTGGCGTTCGGCGCCCACACCGGGTTCTTGGCCGGCGTCGAGGAGCTCGGGTTGCCGGTCGAGGCGGTGTGCGGCACGTCTTCGGGGGCGCTGATCGGCGCGTTGTGGGCGGCTGGGATGCCTGCGCGGGAGGTGTACGCCGAGGTCACCCGCCACCCACCGCTCGCGTGGGCCCGCCCGCACGCCCGCCCGTGGCGCGGCGTGTTGTCGCTCGGCCCGATGATCGACGA
>JBEBJC010001372.1:0-1948 GCA_040080105.1 Myxococcota bacterium | reverse complement strand
CTTCAGCTCAGCGCTTCGGCAACACACCCGTCGCCGTCGAACGTCACGTCCTCGACGCGCCCCCCGCCCATCACAAAGCGCGTCGTGCAGCTCGAGCGTCCAGCCGGCGTCGACCGGGTGGGCGACCGGGTGGGCGACCACCTCGAACGCGGCGCCGTCCTCCCACCGATCCACCACCACCCCGCGCAGCGCCCGCAGGTCGCGCAGGGTGAACCCGGGCGCGAGCGCGGCCCCCATCCGACCGAACCACTCGGCCACCAGCACCAGCGGCAACACCACCTGGCCCCCGACCCGGTGCCCGTCGAGCTGCGGGTGGGTGTCGGGGCCGATCCGGACCGAGGCGCGCACGGGGCGGCGCACGTCGGGCGTGCCACCGGCCACGATCCGCAGGTGGGGTGAGCCCGAAGCCGCGACCACCCGCACGAACGCGTCGGCCCCGGCAGCTCGGTCGACGAGCGGCATCTGCAGCGCGCGGAACCGCTGGCGGGCCGCCTCGGTCACCATCCCTCCGTCCCACGGACCCCAGCCGATCGCCGCCACCCGGCAGGTGGGTCGAGCGGCGGCCTCGGCGGCGCACAGGCGGGCCAGCGACTCGTTCGCCAGGGCGTAGTCGGCCTGGCCGGGGTTGCCGAACGTCGCGGCGACCGACGAGAACGCGATCAGCCACCGGAGGGGGTCGGACCGGGTGGCGGCGAGCAGCGAACGCCACCCGCCGAGCTTGGTCTGCACGACCCGCTCGAACCCCGCGTCCGACGTGCGTCGCTCGAGCATCCCGTCGGCGAGTACGCCGGCGCCGTGCACCACCCCGTCGATCGGTCCCCACGCGTCGCGCGCGGCCGCGACCGCGGTCACCACGGCGTCGGCGTCGCGCAGGTCGACCGAGGTGTACCGAGCGGTGGCCCCGGCGGCGGCGAGCCGCTCGAGCGCGTCGCCGGGGTCGGCCGAGCGGCCGAGCAGCAACAGGCGCGGGTGACCCGGGGCGAGCGCGAGCAGCGCGTCGAGGGTCACGCCCCGCGCCCCGCCGGACACCACCCACACCGTGTCCCGCGGCAGCTGCGGCTCGGGCGGCGCCACGGGTGCCCAGCCGAGCGCGCTGCGGACGCCCTCGCGGTCGATCGCGATCGTGAGGTCCGCCCCGCCGGCCACGAGCTCGGACACGATCCGGTCGGCGACCTGCCGTGGGTCGACCCCATCGGCGGCCAGGTCGATCGCGCGGCCCCCTCCCTCGACACACTCGGCGGCGAACGTCCGCGCGAGCGCGTCGAGCCCGCCGAGCACCGCGCGGCCAGGGGAGCCCGCGTCGCCCACCGCCAGCCACCGCCGCGGGGGCGGGGCGCGCGCCACGGTCCGGGCGTCGGTGAACGCCTCGGCCAGCGCCCGGTCGGACGGCGGGCGCAGGCCGTGCAGCGCGATCACGGCCTGCATCCCCTCTTCCGCCCGGTCGGTGAGGGTGGCGTCGATCCCGCGGCGTCGCAGCTGCTCGACCAACGCGACCCCGACGCCGCCTCGGTCGTCGATCACGCCCCACCGGGCGAGCCACAGCCCCGGCGCCCCGAGCCCGGGCGGAGGGGTCGCGACCCTCCGGCGCTCCGACCACTCGGGCGGCTCGGGTGGTTCGGTGGGAGGCTCGGTGGGGCGCTCTGCGGGGCGCTCGGCGGGGCGCGGGGTCGGACGTCCGGCGGCGGCGCCGAGCGCGGCGACCACGTCGCCGAGGGTGGCGAGCTTGCCGAGCGCGCCGGGGTCGAGCTCGGGCAGGCCGGGGAGCTGGTCGCGCACCGCGGCGACGATCTCGACCCGCTTGATCGAGTCGATGCCGAGGTCGCGCTCGAGGTCCTGCTCGCGGGCCAAGGTGTCGACCGGGTACCCGGTCTTGTCTGCGACGGCTGCGGCGACGACCGCCCACAGATCGACGGCGGGGGCTGTCGCCGGGGCCCGCGCGGGTCGGGGG
>JBEBJC010001371.1:0-1948 GCA_040080105.1 Myxococcota bacterium | reverse complement strand
GGCCGCTGCCTGGGCGGGTCGCGCGGGGGACCGGACCAGCAGGTACCCGTGACCTCGCACCGTCCGGAGCTCGATCGGAGCGAGCTTCGCCCGCAGGCGGCTGATCGCGAGGTCGAGCGCGTGCCGGTGGCGGGCAGGGGTGCGCATCGCCCGCGCGAGCTCGTCGCGGGACACGACCCCCGGCGCGGCGTGCAGCAGGGCGACCGTCGCGGCCTCGCGCGCGGTCAACGCCACCTCGCGGTCGGGGTGGACGATCCGGAGCCCGTCGAGGTCGAGCACGGTGTCGCCCAGCGCGGCTGCCGCGCGGGTGGGCCGGGCGACCGCCGGAGCGGGCGAGGGGCCGAGCGCGCGGAACCGCGCCGTCCCGTCGACGGTCGACACGTGGGACCGCCCGATCCGCGCCCGCAGCCGTCGCACCGAGCCCGCCGGGGGATCGACCGGCCGCTCGCCCGCGACGAGCGCGGTGAGGAGCTCGAGCTCGCGCGGCGGGAGCGCGACGATCCCGGTGGTGGTCCACATCGCGCCGGCGCCGACGTCGATCGTCCCGTGCTCGACCTCGACCAGCGCCTCGGGGTGGCGCGCGGCCCGCGCGATCGCCCCACGCTCCGGGCCCGGGAGCTGCAGCGCCCGCCAGCCGAGCCTCCGCGCCTCCGCCACCACCTCCGCTCGCCAGCTGAGCAGCAGCGCCCCCCGGGGGACGGTGGACAGGGCCACCGCGAACCCGGGCTCACCGAACAACACCGTGTCGTCGCGGCGGACCGACATCAGGTCGGGGGCGCTGGTGGCGACCCGGATCGGTTCGAGCTCGGTGGGCAGGTCGAGGTGGGCGCGGTGAGCCACGAACAGGCTGGTCATGGTCGCGGTTCGTCCGAGGGTGAGAGGTTCGCGAGACGTTCGAGCAGCTACACCGACGTGCGGCTCGCGTCTTCGATTCGGGGAACTCGACGACCTGATCGGTCTGATTTCGTCATGGAGGGGAACGTGAAGAACATCGTAATCTTTGTCGTGGGAGCCGTTGGGTGCGTGAAGACCCCGGAGTGGGTGGAGTCGTGTGACTGCCCCGGGCAGATCTGTCGCTGGGGTGGCGGCACCCCGATCTGCATCGACCCGCCGGCCGAGTGCGGCGCAGCGTACGACGGCACCTGCGACCTGTCGCTGGTCGACGAGGCGTGCCAGGTCGCGCTGTGCCCGGACCTCGATCTCGAGGGTTCGTACTCGTTCAACACCGAGTGCTGGGCCGACGACGACGGCAGCTACAAGATGGCGGACTGCTCCGCGCCGTACACTTTTTAGGAGCCTGTGGGGCGTAGGCCGCGCAGCGGCCTCGCCCCACGGCTCCTCCCCAGCCCGTGCCCGTGCCCGTGCCCGTGCCCCGAGCAGCTGGCGACGCGGACAGATCCTGGCCTGTCACGCTGGTACGTGGGCGGCTGGAGGAGAGATGGCACGGAGCGTGCGGTTCGACTGCCAGCGGCTGGAGGTCTTCGGTCACGCGGTCGAGGCCGTGGCGGTACTCGATGAGCTGGCGGAGGAGCTTCCCGAGGGTCGGGGTACATCCGCGACCAGCTGCGGCGCGCGTCCCCGAGACGGACCTGCCCGGCGAGCTGAAGCGTCGTGAGGACCGGCTGGCCCGAATCCGGGCGGCGAAGGCGGCACTGGAGGCGGATGCTCGCGCGACGCGGGCGGCGCAGCTGCGCGAGCAGGCGGAGCGGGCTCGCGAGGCGGCGGCCGCGTGCGATGATCCGGCGGGCAGGGAGCGAGCGGAGCGGCGTGCCGAGCGCCGCGACGTAGCCGCCGACGCGCTGACGGCGGCCGACGACGACGAGCCGAGCGGATCTGGGTCGGGTTCGAGGGGCGCGCCCGGCGAGCTCGTGCCCTCCAACGACGCGGGGCCGAGCACCACCGGCGCGGCCCCTGCCGGCGGAACGGCCGACGAGGTCCAGGCCGGCGA
>JBEBJC010000269.1:0-9364 GCA_040080105.1 Myxococcota bacterium | reverse complement strand
GGCTCGGACGGTGGCCCGGCCGCGTCCGCTGCCGCTCGCGCCGCCCCGTCGACCCGGTCGAACACCGCCCGCAGCCTCGCCGCGGCCAGCGCCCGCAGCCCCTGGTCGAGCGGCGTCACAGCAGGCGCTCCAGCTCGGCGCGGTACGCGTCCACGTCGCTGCCGAGCTCGACCAGCCCGGCCTCGGCTCGGGCGATCGCCTGCCGCACCGCCTGGGTCTCGGCCTCGCCGCGGCTGCGCACGCCCTGGGCCTGCGCCAACACCTCGGCCGCGGTCGCGAGCTCGGTCGCCCACAGCTCGTCGAACCGCGCGACCACCCGGTTGGCGAGCTCGGCGTACAGCGCCTGCACCTGGGCGTGCAGCGAGCGCTTCAGCTCGGGCATCGCGTGCAGCACGTGCTCGTGGAACGCTTGGCCCTTCGCCTTCTCCCCGGCGGTCTTCTGCAGCACCCCGCGCACCGCGAGCCCCGCGAACGACTCGAGCAGCCCGAGGGGCACCAGCACCGCCGCGATCATCGGGCCCACGAACGGAGCGACCAGCTCGGCGGCCGAGCTCAGCATCCCCAGGTCGTCGGCGAGGGTCCACGCCGACGCCGGGGTCGCGAACCCCGCCACCGCGGCCGTGTCGTCCGACCCGAACTCGATCCCGCCCGAGGCGCGCGGGCACGCCGCGAGCAGCATCCCGTCGATCTCGGGTCGGTGGGCGTCGATACACGCCGACAGCGCCTGCTGGGTCCGCTCGGCGAGGAAGAACGGGAAGTGCCGACGCAGCACCTCGTGGGGGTGCTTGCCGAGATCGACCACCTTCTCCGCCACCAGCCGGTCGACGAACTCGCCCATCCACCTCGACGACTGGTTCCCGAGCGACCGCACGTCCGCCATCAGCTGCTCGCGCTTCGCCGCCACCACCCCGTGCAGCGCCGACCCGCGGTCGCCGATCTGCGACAGCTGCTCGCCGAGCTTCTGCTGGTCGGCCGACAGCGCGGCCTCGAGCCGGCGGAGCCGCTCGTGCGCAGCGTCGACCGCCCGCCGGGCCCCCAGCGCGGCCCGGTCGAGCTTCACCACCTCTCGGTCGACCAGCAGCGCCTCGTCGAGGTGTTGCCGCAGGGCCGAGAACCGCGCGTCTTCGGGGTGGACCGCCGACACCGGGTACAGCGCCGCCCGCGGGAACGACACCCGCAGCTTCGCCCCGATCGACGAGGTCAGCCGCTCCACGTCCACGTCGGACACCCCGTCGACCCGGTTCAGCACGAACGTGACCTTCGCGAGCTGGGCGGGCAGCACGGTGAGGCGGAGGAACAGCCGCTCGCTGTCCGACAGGGGAGACACCGCGGTGATCACGAACAGCACCGCGTCGGCCCGCGGCAGCCAGTCGAGCACCGCGCGCGACAGCTCGGGGTCGAGGTCACCGAGCCCGGGGGTGTCGACCAGCCTCAGGCCCTGTAGCCACGGCTCGGGCCGCTCCACCACCAGGTGGGTCGGGCGCGACGGCAGCCGGGCCAACACGTCGACCAGGCGCTCGCGCCGCAGGTCGTCGGGGTCGAGCACCGCGCGGGTCCCGTCGGCCAGCACCGCGCGCACCCGCTCCTCGGCGCCCCAGGTGAAGCTGTTCACCGTGACGGTCTCCGGGGTCACGTCGACTGGCGCGATCTCCGCCCCGACCAGCGCGTTCACCAGGGTCGACTTGCCGCGCTTGAAGTCGCCCAGCACCACCAGGGTGAACGGCTGCGACAGTCGGTCGAGCACCGCGTCGCGATCCTTGCGGACCCGCCGCACACCGGCGTCGCCGAGCGCGTCGCGCAGCGGGTCGCGGTCGAACACCGCTACCAGGCGATCGACGAGCTCGGTGAGCCGCGCCCGCTGCGACTCGGGATCCACCAGCAACCGGGGACGATCGGTCATCGGGACCTCAGAGGATGAACTTCGCGACTTCGGCGTCGATCTCGGCCTTCGGCCGGCCAGGTCCCTGGGCGAGCAGCTCGGGGCGCCAGGTGCGCAGCACGTCGGACTCGAGGAACAAGGTGGCGGCCTTCGCCCGCAGCGCCGGCGGCGGGTGGCTGCGGCCGAGCTCGCGCAGCCACGCGATCCACGACTGCTCGCGGATCTTCATCTGCTCGGCGAACACGTCGATGTCGAACCCGTCCACGTGCCCGACGTGGCCGAGCGCGAGCTTGCCGTCGACCCGGATCGCCGACTCCATGTCGTCGGCGCAGATCAGGCCCGCGCGGTCACAGGTGATCTCGGCGCACCGGTGCCACCGCTGGAACAGCAGCTTCACCCCGCCCGACAGCGCCTGCAGCAGCAGGGCGGCGATCCACCCCGGAGGCCCGAGCCAGGACAGCGTCTTGGTGACGACCTGGAACAGCGCCTTGTTCGCCAACATCTCCCACAGGACGTTGTACACGGAGTGCTGGTTGTGGATGTGCCCGCACTCGTGCCCCATCACCGCCTTGACCTCGTCGTCCTCCATCGCGGTGAGCAGCCCGCTGTGGAGCACCACGATCGGGTCGGACTCCCCGAGGGCGAGGGTGTAGGCGTTGGTGTGGTGGTCGTTGACGATGTACACCTGCGGCACGGGGATCCCGAGCCGCTCGGCGCACGCCATCGCCATCGCGTGGTACTTCGGCAGCTGGCGCGGCCCGACGGCGACCCCGTCTTGCTCGAGGATCGCCCGCCGCAGCGCGCTCTGGCCGGCGAGCAGCGCCTGCACGAACACCCGCAGCGCCGGCACCGCGTCGAGCCGGCGCCGGATCTTCCAGTCGAGGTCGAACGCGTAGTCCGGGATCCCGTCGACGGTGTGCAGCTCGATCCGCCGGTCGCGGTCGGCCAGCCACCCGTCGAAGTCGAGCGACACGCCTCGGGTGGGGTTGTTGTCGGGCACGAGCGGGTTCTCGTTCACGGGACCTCCGTCGAACACCGGGAGAGGATCGGCTCGGCGCGGGCGGCGGCGTCGCGCCACGTCGCCCCGTCGCGCTCGCGCTCGGCGGTGGTGCGCGCGAGCTGCACCCGCAGCTGGTCGAGGTTCGTCCGGGTCGCCACCAGCGGCGCCCCCAGCTCGACCTCCACGTGGCCGCGCACCGCGCCGAACGTGTCGTCGATCTGCTGCTCGATCGCCCGAGTGAGCGCGGCGACCCGCTCGGCGCTGCTGGCCTCGAGCTGCTGCAGCACCTGCGCCTCGAGCTGGGACCGGAAGCCGTCGGTCGCGTTCGACCCGAACACGAACTGCACCAGGCGCCGGCTGACCAGCGCCGAGGCGAGCCCGCCCACCGCGAGGATCGGCAACACCACCGGCCAGGTCAGCGGCAACCCGATGATCCCGGCGGCGGTGGCGACGGTGAGGATCGTGCCGGTGCTCACCGCGACCCCGGTTGCCGAGCCCACCGCGGCCCCCTTCAGCCCGGCGGCGCGGTACCCGGCGAACGCCCCCGACACGAAGCCGCCCACGAGCCCGCCGGTCAGCACGTTGGTGGCGAACCCGGCGGCGGTGGCCGCGCCGTCGCCCACCAGGTCGGACGACGGTGCGTCGCCGCTCGACAGCCGGAAGTCGACCTCGATCTCGCGCAGCCGCTCGGCGACCGCGGCGGCGAACCCACGCAACCTCACCAGCTGCTGCTCCACCGCCCGCTCGATCTCGAGCTGCACCTGCTCGGCGTGCAGCCGCGCCACCGCCTGCAGCCGCTCGGTCAACGCCTTGGTGATCCGCGCCACCGTGGCGTCGACCTGGCTCTTGTCGACTGCGGCCGCGGTGAGCGGGTAGTTCGACACCACCTCGATCGCGGCGGCGGCGAGCCGGTCGGGCAGCTCGCGCGCCCGCGGGGCGACGATCGCCCGCAGCTCCGCCTGCGCCTGGTCGAGCGCCGCGATCTCGGCGGCGTGCTGAGCCTCGAGCTCGGCGAGCTTGTCGGTGGTCCGCGCGTACGCGACCTCGAACTCCTCGGCCTTCATCGCGAGGGCGCCCTCGGCGACCCGGACCTGGTGCAGGACCGCCGCCGCTCCGCTCGCCGCGGCCTCGCGCACGACCGACAGCGTGAGCCCGCCGCGCTCGCGGGTGAGCACGCCCTCGAGCGCCCGCTCGAACACCGGGAACCCGCTCTCGGCGAGCATCTGCTCGTCGCCGGCGATCCGCGCGTCGAGCGCGAGACCCCCCGACACGCCGAACACCTTCGGCTCGCCGACCCGCGCGAGGAACGCCCGCGCCTCGTCGGTCCCGTCGCCGTACAGCTCGGCCGCGCGCGCCTCGATCGCCTTGCGGATCCGGTCGGTGACGACCTGGAGGATCCGCTGCCGGTCGGCCGGGCGCCGGATCTCGTCCAGCCGGTTCACCACGAACAACACGCGCCCCAGGTCGTTGGTGAGGAGCCGGTTGAGGAAATCGGCCTCGTAGCTGGAGAATGGGGATTGCGCGAGAATGACCAGCAGCGCGGCGTCGACCGACGGCAACACCCCGAGGGTCACCGCGGTCATCGCCTCGTCGTCGTTCAGGCCGGGGGTGTCGATGATCTCGGCCTTGTCCCGACAGAACGGCACCGGGTACCGGACGATCGCCTCCTGGATGTCGGCGGCGCGCTTCTCGGACTCCGGGGTCAGCTTGGTGACGTAGGCCGACAGCTCGTCGATCCCGATCACCTCCTCGCGCGGCTCCCCGCCGGGCTCGGTCGGGCGGAACACCAGGGTGACCGACGGCGTGAGGCCGTAGGTGACCCGGTTCACGGTGGCCGAGCACGGCAACACGTCGGCGGGCAGGATCTCGCGGCCCATCAGCGCGTTGATCAGGGTGGATTTCCCCCGCTTGAACTCGCCGACGACCGCGATCCGGAACACGTCGCTCTCGACCCGTCGGAGCACGTCCGCGGTGCGCCGGACCACCGCCTCGAGCCCGAGGCGGCCCGCGAGCTCCGAGATCGCGCGCAGGTCGTCGATCGCCACCGCGATCGTGCGCCGGTGGTCTTCGATCGAGTCTCCGGGTCCGACCATGCCGCCTCCGCGCTCCCGAAGATAGCCGGCCCCGGCCGTCCGACCAGGGGGTCGCCGGGGATCGATCGTCGCCGCTCTCCGCTGAACGAAGCTGCGCGAGCGCAACGCGAGTTGCGCTCCGGCGCCCGAAGGGTGGGGTAATCTCGGATCATCCGGGGGGCTGTACATGGCTGGTGTCGTCGTCCCGCTCGCGCGGGGCCGGTCAGGGCGGGCAGACTCGGGGCCGGACCGGACCGAGCTGCACGTCCGCCGGGCGGTCGAGCTGTCCTACCCGCTGTTCACCTACGCAGAGCTCAAGCGGGTGCTGCGGTGCGAGTACCACCGCCTCGTCACCCAGCTGCGCGACACGTTGTCGTGGAACGAGATCTCGATGGTCACCGGGATGACCCGCGCCGGGCTGAACAAGCTCGGCGAGGAGATCCAGCCGCGCGAAGCCCACAACGGCGTGCGCACCCTGCTGGCGATGCTGCAGGACGCCGGAGACGAGGGGCTGACGCTGCCGAAGCTCGCCGGCGCGTACTACGAGCGGTGCCAGGCGCTCGACGACGGGCCGTCGTTCGAGGAGGCGCTGCGGGCCCTGGTCGACTCGGGCCACGTCCGCGCGGTCGACGGCCGGTACGTGACCGCCGCGGCGCAGGCCGAGATCATCGAGCACCGGCTCACCGACGGCATCGAGAACACCGTGGCCGCGATCGCCGAGGCCGCGCGCGAGGCCGGTCCGGCGCCCGCGGTCGCCCAGCTGCACCGCATCAGCTTCAAGGTGCCGGCCGACGAGCAACGTCAGCGCGAGCTGCTCACCGCGATCAAGCGCGCGGTGTGCGAGCTGGCGGAGCAGGAAGAGCAGAGGGTAGAGGGTGACCACCAGTGGATGACCGTGGTGTTGGCCGCGGCGCCGGAGCTCCTGTGACGGGGAACACGATGGGTCGGATGGGACGCGGTCTGGCGGGTGTGGTGCTGCTCGCGGCGCTCGGTACCGGTGCGCCCGCGTTCGCTTCGGGCGGAGATCCGACCGGGATCATCATCGAGAGCACCACCACCGACGCGATCATCATCGAGTCGACCACGCCCGATGCCCAGGTCGCGGCGAGCGTGTCCGGGCCGATGCGCCGGCCGCGGGCGCCCGAGGTGCCGTACCGGTGGTGGCACGCGCTGTTCGTTTGGCTGTGGGGCTGGGCCCAGTCCGGGTGAGCGCGGGCTTCACAGCCCGGCGGTACACGGAGTGTCGGCCTCCGCCACCAGGATCACCGTGCAGGTGACCCCCGCGGTGCGCGGATCCTGCTCACAGGACACCTGCAACAGCCGCTGACGGTCGGCCTGGTAGTATAGGCGCCCCTCCACGCTCCGGTCGTCCTTGCGGCTCGTGTTCACGAGCTCCCACCCCGAGCCCACGAGCGACTCGCCCAGCTGCTCGAACGTCGCGCGGCCCGCCTCGGTCGGGGTCGGGGTCGGCGCCACGCTCTCGTGCTGCAGGCGCGGGTCGTTGCTGTAGGTGACCTGGAACGACAGGCGGTGCGCCGTGTCACCACACGGGGTGGCGATCAACGCCCCTCGCTGGCCGGCGACCTCGGTCATCCGGTACGGGTGGCCGTCGGTCAACCGTCCCCACTCGTCGAACGCGGCGACCGAGCCGATCACCACCCCGCCCAGCGCGTCGGGGCGGGCGGCCACGCTCGCTCGGAGCGCCCGCGCCACCACCTCGGCCGGGCAGCCGCCGGTGGCGAGTGACGTGGCGTCGGGCCCCGAGACCGGCCCGGCGACGAACAACACGTCGGCGAGCTTCTCCAGCGTGTCCGCTGCCACACCGGACTTACAGGCGGCCAACATCTCGGCCGTCGGGTCCGCCGCGCGAGCGGCAGAGATCCACAGGAACGCGTACACGGCTCCCCCACCCCTACGGTACCCACGCCGGCGCAGGACCGCACGGCGCAACTTCCGTTGCGCAAGGAAACCACGTCTCCCCGGCGAGCGCGGGCGTCGCGGCCCGCCGATCTACTGTGGGCACATCGAAAGGGGGAGTCATGACCACGATCCACGCCTTGAGGAGCGCCGTCGCAGGGCGGCACAGCCCCGCCGGGCGGGCGTTCTGGGCCGCTGCGCTCGCCGCGCTGGCCGCTGGCGGGGTCGCCCCGGAGCGCGCGGCGTTCGTGCTGGCCGACGCCGCGGCGGAGGGGTGGGTCGCGGCGTCGATCGAGGCGTGGCTCGCCCCGCTCGCCCGCCGGTGTGAGGTCGACGCGGCCCGGGTGCTCGCGCACGTGGACCGGGTCGAGGCGGCGCTCGCGGGGCTCGCGGGGCCGGTCGAGCCGAGGCCACCGTCGCGACAGCGGATCCTCGCCGCGCTGCGCGCGCGGGAGCTGGAGTCGGTGACGGCGTAGCGGGTCCGCGCTACGGGTCCGCGTGACCCATCGACCGGCAACCGTCGCGGCGCTGCTGCTCGTCGCTCTGCTGAGCGCGCTCGAGGCGACGGTGGTGACCACCGCGATGCCCACGGTCGTCGCCGACCTCGGGGGGATCGAGTGGTACGGCTGGGTGGGCGCGAGCTACCTGCTCGCGTCGACGTTGGCGGTGCCGCTGTTCGGCAAGTTGTCCGATGTGCTCGGCCGCAAGCGGGTGTTGTACTTCGGCGTGGCCACGTTCCTCGCCGGCTCACTCGCCGCCGGGTTCGCCCCGGGCCTGCTCGCGCTGGTGGTGGCGCGCACGGTGCAGGGGCTCGGCGCCGGCGCGATGCAGCCCACCACCCTGACCATCGTGGGTGACCTGTTCTCCCTCGGCGAGCGCGGCAAGGTCCAGGCCGCGTTCGGGACGGTGTGGGGGGCGTCGGGGGCGCTCGGTCCGCTGCTCGGCGGGTGGATCGTGAGCCAGTGGTCATGGCCGTGGGTGTTCTGGGTCAACCTGCCGTTCGGACTGGCCGCGGTCGCGGTGCTCCAGGTCGCGTACCGCGAGTCGTTCGAACCCCGGCGGGCGCAGATCGACTGGCTCGGCGCCGCGCTCCTCACCGTCGCGTCGATCGCGCTGCTGCTCGGGGCCGAGGGGACCGCCCCGGCGCTGACGCTGCCCCTCGGCGTCGCGGCGGCGGTCGGGTTCGTGGGGGCGGAGTGGCGCGCGGCCTCGCCGATCTTGCCGATCCCCCTGTTGGTGCGGCCGGTGGTGGCGGCGGCGGCCGGGTCGAGCCTGGTGCTCGGCGCCGCGATGGCGGGCGTGTCGCTGTTCGTGCCGCTGTGGGCGCAGGGGGTGCTCGGCGCCGACCCGACCGCGGCCGGGTCGGCGCTCGCGCTGATGCTGATCGGGTGGCCGGTGGCGGCGGGCGTGTCGAGCCGGATGGTGATGCGGGTGGGGTTCCGCCCGTCGGTGTGGGTGGGGGCCGCGTTCGTGGCCGCGGCGCTCGCCACGCTCGCCGGCGCGACCACCTACGGGTCGCTGTGGGGTGTGCGGGCGGCGATGTTGCTGTTCGGCTCGGGGATGGGGCTGACGGTGAACGCGCAGCTCCTCGCGGTGCAGGTCGGCGCCGCCCATCACGAGCGCGGCGTGGCCACGTCGACCGGGCTGTTCGCCCGCTCGATGGGCTCGGCCCTCGGCGCGGGCGGGCTCGGCGCGGTGCTCGCGGCCGGGCTCGGAGACGCGGTGCCTGCCGAGCGGGTGTCGGCCCTGCTCGACCCGCGCGGAGCGGTGGCGTCTCCCGAGGCGACGGCGGCGCTCGACGGGGCGCTCGGGCCGATCTGGGCGGTGTTGGTGGGGCTCGCCCTGATCAACGTCGTGGTGGTGGCGTTCTACCCACGATCCCCGCCGGTCGTTGCCGCCGGCGCCGACCCGCGATAGTCGCGGCGGCGATGGAATTGCGCCGAACCCAGGCGGAGGACCGCGAGCGGGTCCCGTGCCCTCACCCCTGGTGCCGCGAGGGGAGGGTGAAGACCCGGTCCGACGAGCCGCGCACCCGCTGTTGTCCGGTGTGTCGTGGGGAGGGCACGGTCGACGAGACCGACCACGACCTGCTCGCCGCGGGGATCGTGGTGACCGACCCCGACCGGGAAGAGTTCCGCTCGTCGCCGTTCCACGTCTAGGACCTGTGTGGCTGGGGGACCTGGGCCCCCAGCCTCCGATG
Source organism: Myxococcota bacterium (assembly GCA_040080105.1). Taxonomy (GTDB): domain Bacteria; phylum Myxococcota_A; class UBA796; order UBA796; genus JACKER01. The sequence goes on along the minus strand of JBEBJC010000269.1, from coordinate 296 downwards.
GCGCGGATACGGGGGCTCGATGATCCCCGCGCCCGACCCCGCACCGCCCCGTCGCACCGACCGGCCGCTGCCGCTCCACCGGTTCCTCCCCGGCCCGGCCGGCCGGGTGCCCGACGGGCAGCTCCACCCGACGGAGCAGGGCTGGACGCCGCTGCCGGACTTCGCGTGGGGGTGTGACCTGTTCGACCACCGCCACCCGTGGGAGGCGCACGAGGTGTGGGAGGCGGAGTGGCGCTCGCTCCCTCGGGGTACCCCACAGGCGGATCTGCTCCAGGGACTGATCTGCGCCGCTGCGT
>JBEBJC010000268.1:0-9387 GCA_040080105.1 Myxococcota bacterium | reverse complement strand
CTGGTGGGGAGGCTCGACCGACCTGGCGGGCCCCCACACACCGTTCACCGTCAGCCTCGAGACCGAGAGCGGCGCGCCGCGCGGCCAGCTCCACCTGTTCCGCGACCCGGGCTCCGCGCAGGCGGGGGCGCCGCTCGGCCGCCTCGACCTCGAGTCGCTGGTCGACCCGTACCTGGTCGAGCTCGACCACGACTTCGACTGTGTGCACGACTCGAACCCCGCGTGCAGCTACACGTTCTACGGTCCGGCGTGCCTGCCGGAGCCGACCCGGCTCGGGGTCGAGATCTACGCCGCGAACTACGGTAATTCCGCAGGACGGAGTCCGAGGACCAACAGTTGGGATCCGCAGTGGCGCCCGGACGGCTGCTGACTCACGGCTCGTAGATCGTGCCGTAGCCCTCGGGGAACGGCTCGCGGACGACCTCGCCGTGGTCGAACAGCGCCGCGAGCATCGCGCAGCGGTCGGGCTCGAGCGCCGGGTCACACGCGTCGCGCTCCCCCGCCAGGGTGGCGACCGACACGATCGTTTCGTCGACCGGCCGGTACGGGGCGGAGGCGTACCGGCCGTCGCCGACCGACACCTCGTCGTAGTGGCAGGTGCCGCACACGCTGCGGTCCGGGGCGCCGGCCGACACCCGGTCGAACGGGTCTTCCGCGCCGATGCCGTCGAAGATCGGGAACAGCAGCTCCCCCTTCACCGTGTGGGCGCCGGGACCGTCCGGGTCGGTCGACAGCGGCTCGCCGAACTCGAGCAGCGGGGCGCCGGGCCCTTCGGGGACCACCGACAGCGTGAGCCCCGGCAACATCAGGAACACCCGCGGCGAGCGGTCGGAGTACGCGGGCTGCGCCGAGAACCGGCCGGTGGTGATCTCGACCCCGAGCGGCCGCTCGAGCGACGCGACCACACACGCGACCGTCAGCGGGCGCGGGAGCGCGTCGAACAGCTCGACCGCCTCGTCGATCGACCCTGGGCTCGCCGGCGCGGCCGCGCACGGGTCACCGCCGCTCGGGTCGGGAGAACACGCCAGCGCGAGCCACCACATGGGCTCCTCGTATCCGAGGGAACCCTCCCCTGCCCGTCGGCACGTCGCATGCGTCGACACCTTCGAGGCAGACACGGAACCTCGACCGTCAACGGCCGGTCGGGCAGGGGTAGGGTCAGGTCTCGAATGCACCTTCGGACCGTGCCGCACCTGCTTGAGCCGAAAGTTGTCCAGCCGGCCCCGATCCGCGTCGGCACGGGATCGTCCGGCGGGGTATGAGCCGCGGGGAGCGTGCGCGTGTTGTCGCTGACCGGGGCCCGGTGGACGGTGCGGGAGGTCGATCGGCGCCGGGCGCAGGAGCTGGCGCAGGCGGCCGGGCTGTCGTTCGCCGCGGCTTCGGTGTTGTCGCTGCGGTGGGAGGAGGGCACGTCGCCCGACCAGTGGCTCACCCCGTCGATCGATCAGCTGCACGACCCGCTCGCGATGCGGAACATGGGGGAGGCGCTCGAGCGGCTGCGGCGGGCGGTCGCGCGGCGGGAGCGGATCCGGGTGGTGACCGACTACGACGTGGACGGGACCACCTCGTCGCTGATCCTGCAGGCGGCGCTCCGGTGCCTCGACCCGTCGGTCGACGTGACGTACCACATCCCGAGCCGGTTCGACGAAGGGTACGGGTTCTCGGTGCGCGCGGCGCAGCAAGCGGCGGCAGACGGGGTGTCGCTCATCGTCACCGCCGACATCGGGGTGCGCGACCACGCCGCGATCGCGGCCGCGCGCGAGGCCGGCCTCGACGTGCTGGTGTGTGACCACCACCTCCCGGCCGGCGCCGCGGTGCCGGAGGACGCGACCGTGTTGTGCCCGCCCCAGGTCGGCGACACCTACCCGAACCGCGCGCTGGCGGCGTGTGGGGTCAGCCTGAAGGTCGCGCAGGCGCTGGTGAAGGGGCACAAGTCGGAGGGCCCGATCGTCCGATCGATGCTCAAGCTCGCCGCGATCGGGACGGTGGCCGACATGGTGTCGCTCGGCACGTCGGAGAACCGGGCGATCGTGGCGCTCGGGCTCGCCGAGCTGAACCGCGGACCCCACCACGCGGGCCTGCAGGCCCTGCTGGACGTGTGCCGGCTCGACCCGGGCGCGATCGACGAGGTGGCGCTCGGGTTCCGGATCGGCCCCCGGATCAACGCCGCGGGGCGGCTCGCCGACGCTGGGATGGTGGTCGAACTGCTCGGGCTGCGCGATCCGGCGATCGCCGGAGAGAAGGCCCGCCAGCTCGACGCGTTGAACACGGCGCGGCGCGACCTGCAGCGCCAGATCGTCGCCGAGGCGATCGACCACGTGGGAGAGTCGCCCGCCCCGTTCGTGGTGGTGTCGGGCCACGAAGCTGCCGGCTGGCACCGCGGGGTGGTCGGGATCGTCGCGTCGCGGCTCAAGGACCACGCGCACCGACCGGTCGCGGTGGTGTCGATCCAAGGCGAGCTGGCGGTGGGCAGCGTTCGGAGCATCCCGGGCGTACACGCCGTCGCCGCGCTCGAGTCGGTCAGCGATCTGCTGCTGAAGTTCGGCGGTCACCCGATGGCCGCGGGGTTCACCGTGCGCGCGGCGGACCTGCCGGCGCTCGCCGCGCGCCTGGCGCAGTTCGTGACCGCGACCGTGCCAGCGGGCGAGCTGGTGCCGACGCGGCGGGCCGACGTGGTGGTGGCGGCGGAAGACCTGACCGAGCGGCTACACGCCGAGCTCCTCCGGCTCGGTCCGTTCGGGAGCGGCAACCCGCAGCCGGCGCTGATCCTGCCGGGGGTGCGCCCGTTCGCGGTGCAGGTGAAGTCGTTCGGGGCGAAGGGCGAGGGGGCGGCGGCCAACGAGGGCACGCTCCTGAAGTTCCTGGTCGGGCGCGGCGGGGCCCGCGCGATCGCCGGCGTGTGGTGGGGCGCGGGCGCGATGGCCGAGCCGCTGCAGCAGGGCCCGGTCGACCTGCTCGTGCACCTGTCGGAGAACCACTGGAACGGGGAGCGCACGCTCCAGCTCGACGTGCGGGACGCGCGCCCGGCCCAGTGACCCGCCTACGCGTCGTTCTCGTCCCAGTCCTCGTCGGTCGGGTCGACCACCACCACGCCCGAGTCCCGGTCGCGCAGCAGCGTGAACACCATGTACAAGATCACGACCACGATGGTCGAGATCGACTGGATCAGCTGCCGCTTGGTGATCTCGCGCTCGATCTCGACCTCGACCGGCTCGCGCCGGGGCTTCGCCCGCTTGCCCTCGGACGGGTCGGGTCCAGCGCCGGGGCCGACGCCCGGTCGGGGCGCGTCCGCGGTGTGCTCGTCGGCGATCTCCACTTCGACCGCGCTCATCCGGCCTCCCCTGCGCGGCATCCTACCCACTCCTTCACGGTGGGTCGAGCAGCTCGAGCCCGGCCGCCCCGGCGCGCGCGCCCAGACCGCCCAGCGCCGCCTCGAGCGGAGACGACGCGAACCCCTCCGGCGGCGCGAGTGAGAACACGTCCGGGACGGTGTCGGGGACGGTCCACGACTTGAAGTCGAGCTCGGCCGACACGGCGTACGCCGGCAGCTCGAGCACGAGCTCGGTCGGCACGCGCACCTCCGATCCGTCGGCCACGGCGAGCGCGGCGAACGGCGCGTAGGTCGCGCGGAGCTGCAGCCGCCCGTCGCCGTCGACCGCCGAGATCCGCCGCGGGGTCGCGTCACTCGCGAGCTCCAGCGTGACCCGCGCGCCCCGCGGGCCCTCGAGCACGACCTCCGCGCCGTCGGGGACGACTCGGCGCTCGACGATCTCCGCGCGGTCGAGCGGCGGGTCGCCGACGAACAACCCGAACAGGTCGTCGAGGGCCACCCCGCTCGCGTCGAACATCGCCGCGTGGCCGTCCGCGGCGACGTAGTGCTGGTGCCCGCGGGACAGCGCGACCGCGACGCCGGCGCCGTCGCTCTGCAGCGTCGCCACCGGCCCGCCGAGCGGCCCGAGCAGGGCGACGTGCCCGCGGCCCGGTCGGTCGAGCACCACCGCCCCTTGGGTCGAGACGTGGTCGTCGGCGGTGGACAGGGCGACCGAGAACCGCCCGATCACCCGGTCGGCGACCGGGCGGGCGCGCGCTGCCGCCACCAGGTCGCCCACCGCGTCGACGGCGGGCGCGGGGCGGAGCCCGCGGGCGCACCCGAACACGAACCCCGCCAGCACCACCGCCCGTCCCGCGTTCATCGGGGATCCGGTAACCCCGCGCACCGAGCGCGCGCTCGCCCGAGCGCGTCGGCGAGCCCGGCGTCGGCGAGCCGGAGCCCGGCGGCCCGCGCGAGCAGGGGCGCGGCCTCACACGGGGGGAGGTCGCGCGCGAGCGGGACCAGCACCTCGGGCGCACACGGCTCGAGCTGGAGCGCCTCGGACAGGGCGCGCCGCTCCCCCTCGGTGTCGCCGACCAGCGCGCGGACCTGGGCCTCCCGCACCGCCGCCCTGCCGAGGTCCTCCGCGCTGTCGCGCGCCACCGCCACCGCCTCGTCGACCCGGCCGGCGGCAGCGAGCGCGCCGGCGCGGACCCAACCCACCGAGCCGCTCGTGGGCAAGCCGTCGGTCACGGCGAGCGCGCCGGCCACGTCGCCGCGCGACAGCGCGTCGTCGGCGAGCAACACCGCCCGCCGCTCGGCCTCCACCCCGGCGTACGCGACGGCCGCCGGGGTCCCGGCCCGGACCGCGATCCGGCCGCGGACCTCCGGCGCGGCGGCGTCGCCGAGCCACGCCAGCGCCTCGTCGGCCCGGCCTTGCGCCACCAACAGAGCCGCGTACGGCTCCGGGTCCGGGTCGGCCCGCAGCGCCAGCGCCAGCGCGGCGCCGTCTCCCGCGGTGGTGTAGATCGCCCGCAACACCGGCCGCCACCGGGCGTCGGCCACCCGCGGGTGGTGCGCGCTCGCGAACCCGTACAGCGGTCGCAGGTCACACGTCCGCTCGGCCGCCTCGAGCGCGATCTCCGCCGCCTCGGGGCCCTCGACCGGGCGGTCGAGCGCCTCGAGCGCGCGCGCGGCGGCGAGCGGGGCCTGGCCCAACCGGAGGGCGAGCCTGGCGGAGGGGAGCCACTCCGCCTCGGTCGGCGACCACTGGGCGAACACGGCGTCGGCGCGCTCGAGCTGGTGGGTGGCGAGCAGGGCCTCCAGCACCCCGGCGGTCACCGGCAACCCGCGGGCCCGGTCGAACGCGGCGAGCGCGTCGTCGAACCGACGCTCGGCCAGCGCGACCCGGCCGGACAGCTGGTGTGCCTGCGGGAGCTCGGGGTCGAGCGCGAGCGCGGCGGCCGCGGCGTCGCGCGCCTCCGGCACCGCGCCGATCCGGAGGTACAGCTCGCCCGCGTGCACCGCCGCCCACGGGTCGCGCCCGTCGAGCCGGATCACCCACGCAGCGGCGCGCTCCGCCTCGGCGAGGTCGCCGCGCCCCTCGGCCGCCAGCGCCCGCAGCCAGAACACCCGCGCCTCGGCAGGCAGCGGAGGAGGGAGGGCGGCCGGCGCGGGCGGCGCGGGGCGCACACACCCGACCAGGCAGGCCGTCAGCCCGACGGTCAGTTGCAGGGCGCCCCGTTCTCGTCGACCAGGGTGACCTTGGTCTTCCCGCCCTGGATCATCTTGAACTCGCGGCAGTTCTTGACCACCTTCTTCGCGGTCGCCGCCGGGCGGATCTGCTTCTTCGTGACCTCGATCTTGCGCCGCAGGTCGTCGATGTCCACCCCGACCAGCGGGGTGTAGTTCACGTCGAGGTCGTTGCGCAGGGTCAGCACGATCTCGCCCATGTTCTCGGCGTGTGCGATCTGCTCGGCCTGGTCGGCGGTCACGAGCAGGGTCACGCTGGGCTTCTGGCTCCCGCGCTTCGCCTTCGCCTCGTCGCGGCTCTCCTTCTGCATCCGCGAGTTCACCCCGAGCACGAACACCGCCTGGTGCAGCGTGTGGGTCTCGGGCTTCTTCGACGCCACCGCCGCCTCGTCGGGCTGCACGGTGACCAGCACGTCGACGTAGTTGCCCGGGTTGAGGAACCCCGACAGCGCCGCGCCGTCCGAGATGTTGATCGAGATCGCCCGCATCCCGCGCGGGATGACCGCGTTCAGCCCCACGCCGTACTCCACGTCGGCGAGGCGGTCGGCGCGCACGAATTCGTTCGCGAGGATCCGCTCGCGCGGGATCCGCCCCACCACGTGCTCGGGGGACAGGAACACCCCGCCGGGGAGGAACTTCGGCGGGATCTGCACCGCGTACAGGTCGTCCTCGGTGATGGTCACGCCCTGGTACAGGTCGCGCGCCGCCACGATCACCATCACGGTGTCTTCGGGCCGCTTCGCCTCGTCGATCTTCGTCTGGTAGCCGGTGATGAGCCAGTACAACATCACGAGCGAGAAGAAGCCGAAGCCGATCGCGAGCACCAGGAAGATCACCGCCCGGATCGGGCCCCCACCGCTCTGCACCGGTTCACGTGCCATTCCGACAGTCCTCCGGGGGAGCCCCCCGCTCGGGGTCGAGCCTACCACACGTCGCGCGAGGTGCGTCGCACTGTGGTGTCAGGTGTGTTCGAACAGGCTCCGCAGCTCCGACGCGGTCAGCGCCCGCAGGAACCCGCCCTCCGTGCCCAACGCGGCGTCGGCCAGCTCGCGTTTGGCGGCTTGGAGCTCGAGGATCCGCTCTTCGACCGTGGACTCCGCCACCAGCTTGTAGCTCACCACCGGCTTGTCCTGCCCGATCCGGTGCGCGCGGTCGGTGGCCTGCCGCTCGACCGCCGGGTTCCACCACGGGTCGAGGTGGATGACGTAGTCGGCGGCGGTGAGGTTCAGGCCGAACCCGCCGGCCTTCAACGACAGCAGGAACACCGGCGGACCGTCGGCGGCCGCGCCCCCCTGCGGGTCCTGGAACTGGTCGATCACCCCCTGGCGGTCGCGGGTCGAGCCGTCGAGCCGCACGAACGCGATCCCCAGCTGGTCGAGCCGGGTCTCGACCCGGTCGAGCAAGGTGGTCCACTGGCTGAACACCAGCACCTTGTGGCCCTCGCTGACGACCTCCACCAGGATCTCCTCCATCCGGTCGAGCTTCGCCGCGCCCGCCGACGCCCCCACGTCGCCCGGGAGCAGCGACGGGTCGCAGCACGCCTGGCGCATCCGCAGCAGCGCCTCGAGCACCTGCATCGTGGCCGAACCGCCCTTGGCGAGGATCTCCTGCACGTCGCGGCGCGCGGCCATCCGCACGGTCTCGTACACCTCGCGCTGCTTCGCCTCGAGCGGGATCCGCTCGACGATCTCGGTCAACGGCGGCAGCTCGGTCTCGACCTGCTGCTTGAGCCGCCGCAACACGTACGGGCGGACCCGGTTGCGCAGCGCGATCCGCGCCTTGTCGTCGCCGACCTCGATCGGGCGGGCGAACCGGTCACGGAACGCCCCCTCCGAGCCGAGCAGCCCGGGCATCAGGTACCGGAACAGGCTCCACAGCTCCTCGAGCCGGTTCTCCACCGGGGTGCCGGTGAGCACCAGCCGGTACCTCGCCTTGACCAGGAACGCCGACCGCGCGGTCAGGCTGTGCGGGTTCTTGATCGCCTGGGCCTCGTCGAGCACGACGTACGACCAGTCCACCGCCCGCAGCCGCTCGACGTCCATCCGCAGCAGCGCGTACGACGTCAAGGTGATGTGGGCGTCGGGGTCGAACACCCGATCCGGGCCGTGGTACAGGTTGACCTTGAACGACGGGACGAACCGCGCCGCCTCGCGCTGCCAGTTGGTGAGCACCGAGGTCGGCGCGACCACCAGGTGCTTGCCGCCCACGTCGAGCATCGCGGCGAGCGCCTGTACGGTCTTGCCGAGGCCCATGTCGTCGGCGAGCACCCCGTGCAGGTCCATCTGGCGCAGGAACGACATCCACTGCAGGCCGGCGCGCTGGTACGGCCGGAGGTCGGCGTTCAGCCCCTTCGGGATCGTGGCCTCGGGCAGTCCTTCGCCGCCCTCGAGGAACCGGCGCAGGCGCGCGAGGTCGGGCGGGACCACCGCCTCGGTGTCTTCGAGCAGCTCGATCAGCGCGGCGGTGCTGTTCCGCTGCACCCGGCCCCGCGCGTCGCGCGCCTCGAGCAGCTCCTGCAGCAGCGCGCCGTGCTCGGCGAGCCAGGTCGCCGGCAACGGCGCGTAGCCGCCGTCGAGCAGCGGCACGAGTGACTTCCCCGACCGCCACGCCTCGAGCACGGTCTGGGGGTCGGCCTCGCCCGCCCCTTGCCCGAACGCGACCGACAACGCCCACTCGCCGCCGTCGTCGCGCAGGTCGATCTTCGGCGTGAGCTCCACCGCGCGCAGCTCGAACCGCTTCGGGTCGACCTTGCCCCGCACCGGCCCGTCGTGGGCGGCGAGCCGGGTCTGCAGGAAGTGCGCGGCCTCGGACGGCGGCAGCAGCCGGGTGAACCCGACCGTGAGCCCGGTGTTCTCGAAGTACTCGCGCGCCACCCCCCGCTCGGCGCCGGGGTCGCGCGCGGGGACCACCGCGTCGGTCAGCACAGCGAGGGTGCCTGCGGCGGTGACCCTCGCCACCGGCGGGTCGCCGTACACGATCTGCGACGAGATCTCGAGCCCGCCGGGCCGCTCCTTCAGCTCGATCATCACCCGAGGGACCAGCGCGTCGGCCTTCGGGAGGCGCTCGGTCGACACGTCGACCGGGATCCGCTCGCGCAGGCGCGGCAGCACCTCGCTCACCAGCGTGCCGACCTCGTCGCGCTCGTAGGTGACGCCCTTGACCAACATCCGGCGCTGCTCGGTCGTGAGCTCGCCGTGGGAGGTGGGGCGCAGCGTCTGCTCGACCAGCGCCGCCCCGCGGAACAGCCGCTCGATCCCGGTGGGTCGCACCAGCGCGACCTTGAACCCGTCGCCGTCGTCGGTCACCCGCACCCGGAACAACACCGGGTCGCCCCCGATCCGGATCGGCTGCCCGTCGAGCGTCACGTCTGCGTCGCCCTCGAGCACCGAGATCAGCCGGCGCAAGGTCTCGGGGGCGATCTCGCCGCCCGGGTGCAAGGCGAGCGCGGCCTCGGCCTGGACGTCGGCCCGGCTCGCGACCAGGTCGAGCTGGGCCAGCGGCCGCTGCAGCACCTCCTGCGACCCGTCGGCGTACAGGGCGATCCGCTTCGGCTCGAGCCCGTCTCCCCGCGAGGTGAACGCGTAGCGGATCTTGACCCGATGGGTCACGCTCGGTGTGGGCAACTTGTCGCCCTTCTTGCGGGCCTGCTCGATCCCGATCGCCGCAGCCGCCACGTGGACACAGGCCTTCTCGGGCCCCGACGCCCCAGGGAGCTCGCAGTCGCAGCCCCAGTCGGGCTCGGCGGGCCACAAGTACACGTCGTGCCAGGTGAGCTTCCCGGGTGCCTTGACCTTGAGGCGAACCTCGTCGCCGTCGTCCGAGAC
>JBEBJC010001370.1:0-1957 GCA_040080105.1 Myxococcota bacterium | reverse complement strand
ACCTCGGCGCGAACACCGATCTGCGCAACGTCTCGGCGCTGATCGACGCGCTGCGCGCCGACGGCACGCTCGCGGCCGACACCCCGCTCGCCGCGTGGGGGATGTCGAGCGGCGGGATCTTCGCCCACACGGTGGGGGCGGCGGGGCTCACCCAGGTGGTGGTGGCGCACTGCGCCGCGGGCACCGCGGAGGCGAACGCGGCGACCACCGCGGCCACCGCGTGGTACCTCGCGGCGAACGACGGCACGTTCCCGACCGCGCCGGCCGACGCGGCCGAGTTCCAGGTCGCGCTCACCCGCAAGGGGGTCGCGTCGGAGCTGGTGGTGCACCCCCAGACCGCGCTGTACGACGAGCGGTTCACCCGGGTGGCCGGCATCGACCTCGACACTTCGCGCGCGATCGCGGAGGCGCTGCGCGACAGCGGCGCGGTGGACGCCGCCGGGATGTGGACCACCAGCGGCGCGGCGGCGGGGTCGGGGCTGTCGGTGCCCGGGGTCACCGGCGACACGCTGACCGCGGTGAGGGCGGAGATCGAGATCATGGCGGCCGACCACGAGCTGTACGACGACCTGGCGGGGCGGATGGTGGGGTTCCTCGACCAGCACTTGTAGATCGAGTCAGCAGCACCCGCCCGTCGCGCCGCCCTGGTTCCCGTACACCGTGTCGGCGAGCGTCGGGCCACACGGGTACACCCCGAAGTGCACCGACGTGTCGCCCGCCACCTCGAAGTGCGCGCCGAACCGCGTGTCGCGCAACATCGCCGCGGTGTTGCCGCACACCCGCTCCGGCCGCCCGAGCTCGAACAGGTGGTGGTCGTCGAGGCGGAACAGCGGGCCCACGTCCGCGATCGGCCGGCGGTAGGTCGCGAGCTGGCCGTAGTCCTCACACCGCGGCTCGAGCCCCGGGAGCTTGAACAGCCGGAGGGTGAGCGACGAGAACCGCGCCGCGCCCACCTTCTCCGCGATCGCCGGCTGGGTGATCGCGATCGGGGCGCGCGACACCACCCGCGGGTCGAGGAACCCGGTGGCCTTCGCGAGCTGCTCGAAGTCGAAGTCCACCATCGCCCCGCCCAGGCACTCGGCGTGCAGCACCGGGTCGTTCGCCACCGCGGCCGGGAGGCGCCGGTCGCAGAACACGTCGGCGAACGTGAACTCCCCGCCGGGCGCCAGCACCCGAAGCACCTCGCGCAGCACCTGGTCCTTGCGCGGCGACAGGTTCACCACGCAGTTCGACACCACCACGTCGACCGAGCCGTCCGGGATCGTCGACAGATCCTCGATGAACCCCTGGTGCAGCTCGACGTTCGCGTACCCGAACCGCTCGGCGTGCCAGCCGACCGAGGCCCGGGCCACCGCCAGCTGCGACTCGGTCATGTCCACCCCGATCACCCGACCGCGCGGGCCGGCGAGCTGCGCGAGCACGAACACGTCGCGCCCGGTGCCACACCCGAGGTCGAGGATCGTCCGGCCCTCGACCGCCTCCGCCGACGGCCAGCCACACCCGTAGAACCGCGCGGTCACGTCGGGGTGAACGTTCGCGAGCGCGGCGGCGACCCGGGGCGGCGGCGGGGCCGAGGCGCAGCACGCGTTGGTCTTGAGGTCGGCAGACCCGGTGAGGACCGTGCCGTAGTAGTGCCGCACCTGCTCCCGAATCGACTCGACCACGCAGACCTCCGTGCCCCCCGTACTCCGCGCACGGCGATCCGTTACCAATAGAGGAGCAGCAGCATGTAGGTCCGCCCGAACACGGCCCCCAACAACCCACAGACCGGCGAGGTGAGGGCCGCGACGAGCACCAACGGCAACCGGGGCAACCCGCGGGCCGCGGCCACCCGATGGGCTGCCGCGAACCACCCGAGCTGCGCGAGCGCCGCGACCACGCCACACAACGTCGCGACTTCTCGATGAAACTCGTTGGGGATCGTGAGCAGGGCGGCGATCCGGCCGACCCCCCCACC
>JBEBJC010001369.1:0-1957 GCA_040080105.1 Myxococcota bacterium | reverse complement strand
CGAGCGAGTGACCAGCAGCAGCCCGGCGAGGAACACCAGGTGATCCCACCCGGTGAGGATGTGCTCCACGCCGAGCTTCAGGTACCCGAGCGCCACCGCGGCGGGCGCCGGCTCGAGCGCGAGGTCGAGCGACGGGTGAGCGGCGTCGAGCCAGCCCTTCGCCTCCCCCCCGGCCTCGACCACCGTGCGGTGGCCCGGCGGGACCTGATCGAACCAGCCCGCAGCGATCACCACGTGCGCTCCCGGCGGGCAGTCCACCGCGGCGGTCGCGGCGAACCCGTTGTCGTCGGGGCGCACGTCGGCGGGCCCGATCCGGCAGGGATGCTCACCCACCGACGCGGTGGTCCCGTCCAGCAACGCCGCCGGATCGGAGGCGTCGGCCCGGGCCACTTGCAGGGTCAGCGCGTCACCGGACCACTCGACCTTCGACAGGCCGGGTTCGTGCGCGAGCGCCGGGAGGGCGAGCATCCACACGGGTCACCTCAGAGGGAGGAGTGGAAGTTCTGCGGGTGGTCGTCCCCGAACCACGGATCACCGAGGTACGGGAACGTGCTCAGGAAGTTCAGCCCCGTCGAGTCCACCCCGTCGGGGATGAACGTACCGTCGATCAGCAGGCCGGCCATCGCCGACAACGCCACGTCGACCACGTCGTCGCCGACGAGCCGCCCGTTCGGGAACCCGGACGGGGTGGTGAGGTTCAGCCGGAGCGCCTCGAACGCGCCGAAGAACTTGCCCGCCTCCCCGGGGATTGGGCCGCCGAGCGCGTAGCCAGACGGCATCGTGCCGAGGGCCGGGTGGCCGGTCAGGAACGCGAGCACCAGGTCCTCCCGGCCGCCGATCCCGAGCCCGGCGTCGAACGACAGCGGGTTCGGCACGCCGAGCACCGCCTCCATGTAGATCGGCAGGATCGGGTCGGTCACGTAGGTCAGGAACTGCGCGTCGTCGCGGGGCTTGCTCGCGTTGAACAGGTCCTTCTGCGCGATCGGGATCACCACCTCGTTCACCAGGGGCGAGCCGAGCCGCGCGACCTGGACCCAGTCCCCGGAGCTGCCGGAGGTCCCGTCACTGAGCAACCGCCGGATCCGCTGGCGGTGCGTGGTCGACCACAGCGCGATCACCTCGTTCTGGTTCGCGGCGGACGGAGCCATCCCGTCGCGGGTCAGCTCCGACGCGGGGATCTCGAGCGCGATGGTGTGGACGTTGTAGCCGAGCAGCGTGTTCGAGTTGTCGACGTTGGCGAGGTTCAGCAGGTCGAACGTCCGCTCGAGGTCGACGAAGAACCCCTCCTGACGCGGCCCGGCGAAGAACTTCGTGTCGCCCACGGTCTTGACGTAGCTGTCGGTGAGCGTGCTCAGGTCGGTCCCGTACGGGGTGTAGCCCCCGTCCGACACCACCCCGACGTTGATCGGCGCGACCATCCCGGGGTCGGCCGCGGTGACGAGGTCGCGCCGGACCCCGTCCTCCATCACCCAAGCCTCGTACGTCTGCTTGATGTTGATGTTCGCCGGGTCGCCGATCGACCCGACGTTGTACAGGAACTCACCGGGGAGATCGTAGGTGGTGGTGAACTGGAACACGAACACCTTGTCCGCGGTGCCGTCCCCTTCGTTGTCCACGTGGATCTTGTACCGGACGTTGTCGTCGAACCGGTGGAAGTTCGGTCCGCCGCCCGGGTTCTCGAGCGGGTTGACGTTCATGATCAACACGACCTTGTCGGGGTCGTCGAGGCTGCGGAACGCGTAGAAGTCGGTGATGTCCGCGCTCGGGTCGAGCGCGATCGCAGGCGCCTCACGGTGTGACGATCCGAAGGCGGACGTCGCCAACGCGGCGATGATGTGAGCCATGGGGCACTCCTTCACCAGGTGGCTCCCGCCTCGGGAGCGACCAGGTGAACGGACATACGGGAGGCCCTCGCGAACGGATCACGCCGCCGAAGAAATTGTCGGTCCTGCGGAAC
>JBEBJC010001368.1:0-1959 GCA_040080105.1 Myxococcota bacterium | reverse complement strand
CCGTCGCGCCTGAGCTCCCCCCCCCAACCCTCGACGTGGCAGTCGCCGGGATCCCCGGCGGCGGCCCACAGGAACACCCATGTCCCCCTGGCTGTTGCTCGGAGTCGCCTCGGCGCAAGACGTCGTGTCCGGCGGCGACACTCCCCCCCCTCGACGCCCAGCTGTTCCGCCCGACCCTGACCGGAGGCCGCACCGTTTGGGTCGACGAGGTCGGCACCTCCGCCGATCCCGGGTTCGGCGGCCGGGCGCTGCTGCACTACACCAACGACCCGCTGGTGTACCGCGCCGCCGACGGTGAGGTCACCGGGCTCGTCACCGACGTGTTCCAGCTCGATCTGCTCGGCCAGGTCGCGGTCGGGCCGGTGCGCCTCGGCCTCGACCTGCCGGTGGTGTTGCTGGAGGACGGCATCGCCGGCCGGGGCGCGGCGCTCGGCAACGTCCAGGTCGAGGCCCGCGGGCTGCTGTTCGACCGGGAGCACGCGCCGTTCGGCCTGGCGATCGCCGGCCGCGCGTTCATCCCGACGTCCAACGCCGACAACGCGCTGGTCAACCGCGACCTCGCCGGGGAGCTGAGCCTGATCGCCGACCGCGACTTCGGCCCGGCCCGGCTCGCGCTCAACCTGGGCACGGGCTCGGGCCCCGACGTCTCACTCGAGAACGTGCGTCTGGACGACTGGTTCATCGGCCGCGCCGCCGTGTCGACCGCGCTGAACGAACACGCGACCCTCGCGCTCGAGACCAACGCGCGCCTGCCGTACTCGGCTCCGTTGGCGGAGCCGGGTGCAGCGGTGATCGAGTGGTTCGCGAGCGGCACCCACGCGCTCGGCCGCGGCCTCGTGGGCCGGGTCGGCGGCGGTTCGGGGCTCACCTCGGGCGTCGGCTCCCCCGATCTCCGCCTGCTGGTGGGCGTGGGGTGGTCGCCCGCCGCCGCGCCGCCCGCCCCGCTCGACACCGACGGCGACGGCGTGGTGGACACCGCTGACGCGTGCGTCGACGTGGCCGAGGACGTCGACGGGTTCGGCGACATCGACGGCTGCCCGGACCCCGACAACGACGGCGACGGGATCGTCGACCTCTCGGACGGGTGCGCCAACGACCCGGAGGACCGCGATCAGGTGGTGGACAGCGACGGCTGTCCGGAGCCGGAGAGCCCGATCACCGTGCGGGTGATCGACCCGAGCGGGAAGCTCGTCGACGTGGCCCGCACCACCGTGCAGGGCCCCGGGGTGGAGCGGTCGGGTGGCGCGGAGGAGCGGCTCGAGCTCGCGCCCGGCGCGTACGCCGTGACCGCCACCGCGCCCGGGTTCGCCCCGGGCAAGCGGGTGATCGACGTCGCCGACGGCGCCGCCGAGGTCGTGTTGACCCTCGAGCCGCTCGCCGACACCAAGATCGTGGTGACGAAGGACCGGATCGAGCTCAAGGAGACCGTGCGGTTCCAGACCTCGAAGGCGGTGATCCTGCCCGAGTCGTTCGCGCTGCTCGACCAGGTGGTCGCGGTGCTGAAGGACTACCCGCAGATCGCGAAGCTCCGGGTGTCGGGGCACACCGACTCGCGCGGCTCCGAAGCCGACAACCTGAAGTTGTCGACCGCCCGCGCCGCCGCGGTGCGCCAGTACCTGGTGGACCACGGCATCGCGGCCGACCGCCTGGTGAGTGAAGGGTTCGGCGAGTCCAAGCCGCTCGATCCCGCCGAGACGGCCGACGCGTGGGCGAAGAACCGCCGGGTGGACCTCACCGTCGATCAGTGGGCGGACTGAGGCCGTGATGCGATAAACCCGACCCACCTGCGTAGGTGGGTCGGGAGGTGCCGTGATCGCGCTGTCGCTCGTGCTGGGGTGTTGCCCCACCTTGCCCTCCGACCAGCCGACGGTGTCCGGCCCGAAGCTGCCCGGGATGAAGATGCCGGTGCGCGAACGCCGGCTTATCCTCCCGGGGTTCGCGCACCGGCATCTTCATCCC
>JBEBJC010000267.1:0-9414 GCA_040080105.1 Myxococcota bacterium | reverse complement strand
AGGTGAGCACGCTCCGGGTCCAGTTCCTCCGCAGCTCGGACAGCGCCAACCACAACGCCTGGATGAACCTGGACATCACGCGCTCCTGGCGAGGCGCTGGTCGCGCTCGATGCGACCGTCGCGGAAGTGGAGGATCCGGTGGGTGTACTCGGCCATCTCGGCCTCGTGGGTCACCATCAGCAGCGTCTGCCCGTTCGCGTTGAGCTCGGCGAGCAGCGCCATCACCTCGCGGCTGCGGGTGCTGTCGAGGTTCCCGGTAGGCTCGTCGGCGAGCAACAGCTCGGGCTCGGTGACGATCGCTCGCGCGATCGCCACCCGCTGCTGCTGCCCACCCGACAGCTGGTTCGGGCGGTGATGTGACCGGTCCGCCAGCCCGACCTGGTCGAGCGCCTGGAGCGCCCGACGACGCCGCTCGGCGGTCGCGACCCCCCGGTACACCAGAGGGAGCTCGACGTTCTCGAGCGCGGTGCTCCGCTCGAGCAGGTTGAACCCCTGAAACACGAAGCCGATCCACTCGCGGCGCAGTCGCGCGCGCTGGTGGCGGTCCAACGTCGTGACCTCGATGTCGCGGAACCGGAACGAGCCCCGGGTGGGGCGGTCGAGGCACCCGACCGTGTTGAGCACGGTCGACTTGCCCGACCCCGAGGGCCCCATCAGCGCCACGAACTCGCCGCGCGCCACGTCGATGTCGATGCCGTCGAGCGCGCGAACCTCCGCGTCGCCCTCCCCGTAGACCCGCGTCACGCCGCGCAATCGGATCATCGCGCACCTCCGATCACGACAGCCGCGCCTTCCGACACGCCCTCGACCGCGACCGACGTGCCGTCGCTGCCCAGCACCCGCACCGGGGTCGCCACGAGCTGTTCGCCCGCCACCGTCCACAGGTGGTCGCCGCTCGGGACCTCGGCCGCGGACTGCGGGCGGTACCGCATCGCCGCCGCGGGCACGAGCAGCGCGTCGTCGATCCGACCGACCTGGATCTCCGCGGTGACGGTCATCCCGGGGCGGAGCGCCCCGTCGGCGTTGTCCACCCGCAGCTCGGTGCCGTACACCACGACCGTGGCGGCGTCGTCGGCCGCCAAGTCGACCCCTTGGACGGTCGCGTCGAACGTCCGCTCCGGCCAGGCGGACACGGTGAACGAGGCCGGCTGACCCACCTGGACGAGCCCGATGTCGGCCTCGTCGACCTCGACCTCGACCGACAGCGCGCGCAGGTCGGTGGCGACCTCGAACAGCGAGGTGGCCGACATCGACGACACCACGGTCTGGCCGGGCTCGACCCACCGGTGGATCACCACGCCGTCGATCGGGGTCGTGATCACGGTGTCGCCGAGGTCTTGCCGCGCGCGGGCGAGCGACGCCTCGGCCTGCTGCACGGCCGCCCACGAAGCCGCGACCGACGCTGCGGCGGCGCGTGCGGTGAGGGTGGCCTCGTCCAACTCGAGCCGCGTGGCCGCCCCGCGCTCCACCAAGCGCCCCGACCGCTCGCGCTCCTGGACCGCCCGTTCCTGCTCGACGGCCGCCTTGTTCCACGCCGCCCGGGCCGATCGCGCCGCGGCCTCGGCCTGCTGCACGGTGTTCTCGAACGTGTCCGGCTCGAGGCGAGCGAGCACGTCACCTTTGTGGACGGTGGCGTTCTCGTCCACCAGCACCTCCGACAGGGTCCCCGTGAGGTCCGACCCGATCTCGACGCTCTGCAACGGCTCGAGCGGTCCGACCGCGGTGACCTTCTGCACGAGTGGCCCCCGGGTCACGAGCGCCGTCTCCCACTCGGGTTCGGCTCCGGTGCGGGTCGCGGCCCACGTGCCCAGGCCGGCCGCCGCGAGGACTGCCGCTCCGACCCACCACCGCCAACGGCGGCGAGGGCCTTCCAACACGGCGAGGTCGGCCGGCGAGGCGGTCGGGAGCTCGAGCGGGGGGCTGACGGCGCGGGTCATGGTTCCTCCTGCTCCCCCTGTACGAACGCCCTGTTGAGGATCCGTGGAGGCGCTCGACGACGTTGGCCCGTGCAGATTCTCAACACCCGGTGGCGAAGGAGGGGACGTGGAGGTTCGTCGTGTGGCTTTCGTGGTTGCTGGCGGCGCAGGCGCGCCCGTTGACCTTGTCGGAGGCGGTCGCGACGGCGGTGGTGAACCACCCCGACGTGGTCGACGCCCAATGGCTCCGCGCCCGCGCCGAGGCCCGGCTGGCCGCGGCCCGCGCGTCGTCCGATCCGACGTGGACCGCGTCCGGGTCGACCGATACGAGTGAGAGCGCAGGGTTCGTGGCGGGGTACGCCTCGTCGAGCGAGCGGAGCGGCTGGGACACCACCTCGGGGCTGCAGGGCGAGCTCCCGACCGGCACCCGCTGGTCGGTCGAGCTCGGGCTGACCCACGACCGGACGACCACGACCTCGGCGCTCGGTGGGGTCCCCTCCACGCTGGAGCAGTCGACCTGGTCGTCCGCCGTCGGCGTGGACGCGTCCCAAGATCTGCTCGCGTTCTTGCGCGCGAGCGACCCGGCGCGGGTGCGGCGCACGGCGGCCGAGTCGCTGTCTTCGGCCGAGCTCGCCCTGGTCCGCTCGATGGACGGGGCAGTGGCGGCGACGGCCGAGGCTTGGTGGGCGTGGTGGACCGCGGACGCGGCCCGCGGGGTCGCCGAGCGGTCGTTCGAGCAGGCGGCAGCGCTGGTGCAGCGCACCGAACAGTGGTTCGAGGCCGGGGAGGTGGCCCGGCTGGAGGTGGATCGGGTCACCGCCGAGCGGCTCGGCGCCGAGCGCGACCTGCTGCGAGCGCAGGCGGCGGTCCGGGCCTCGGCCGATGCGCTGCTGGTGGCGATGGGCGCGGAACCCGGGCAGGAGATCGAGCCCGCGGGGCCGGAGCGGCTGTGGGTCAGCGACCCGCCGGACCTGGAGACGGCGCGCGCCGACGCGGTCGCCGGGAACCTCGACCTGGCCGAGCAGCAGCTCGCGCTCGAGGCCGCGCTCGCCGCGGCGGGGGACGCGCGCGACGACCGCCTGCCGGCGTTGAACTTGACCGGTTCGGTGGGGCTGTCCACGTTGGCCGACGCCCCGGGCGCGGCGGTGACGCAGCTCGGAACCGCCGACGACCAGCCGCGGGCCTCGGTGGCGCTCGATCTGGCGGTGCCGCTGGGAGGTCGCGCAGCGCGCGCGTCGCGGGACGACGCCGAGACCGAGGTCTCCCGGCTGCGCTCCCGCCGAGACGCAGTGGCGCGCTCGCTCGACGCCGAGGTCCGCGCGGCGGTCGACGCATGGACCACCGCCGATCGCGGGGTGGGTTTGGCGGAGGCCCGGGTGGTGGTCGCGCGCGCCACCGAAGACGGTGAGCAGGCCCGGGTCGACGAGGGGGTGCGCCGCCTCGACGAGTGGCTCGACGCGGTGGCTGCGCGAGAGAGCGCCGAGGCCGACGCGGTCGGCGCCAGGGTAGAACGAGCGAGCGCCGAGCTGGCGCTTGCCCGGCTCGGAGGGCGCGCGCTCGCGGAGGCGGTGGATGTCGAGTGAGCCACGACCGAGGATCCTGGTGATCGAGGACGATCTGCACGTGGTGGAGGGCCTGGTGTCCGGGCTTCGCCGGCACGGGTTCGATCCGTCGGTGGCGATGGACGGCGTCGAGGGCGCGCGGCGCGCGGTCAACGAGCCATTCGACCTGGTGGTGCTCGATCTGATGTTGCCCGGCCAATCGGGGTTCGAGGTGCTCGAGGCGATGCGCGGGCGCGGCTCGGTGCCGGTGATCGTGTTGTCGGCCCGCACCGAGCTCGGCGCCCGGCTCGACTCGTTCGCCGCCGGCGCGGTCGACTACCTGGCGAAGCCGTTCTACCTCGAGGAGCTGGTGGCGCGGATCCGCACCCGGTTGGCGCTCAAGGAGGACGGACCGCACCGCACGATCGCGGTCGGCGGGGTGACGGTCGACCTCGACGCGCGCGTCGCCCGCCGCGACGGGGTGGACCTCGAGCTCACGGCGCACGAGTTCAACCTGCTCGCGTGGCTGATCGAGCGCCCCGGCCGCGCCGTGAGCCGGCAGCAGCTGGCCGAGCGGGCGCTCGGGGTCGAGGGCGTCCGGGCCGACCGGACCGTGGACTCGCACCTGTCGCGGGTGCGCAAGAAGCTCGGCCCCGACGCCGAGCGGATCGAGACCGTGTGGGGCATCGGGTACCGGTTCGACCCGGGGGTGGGGCGGTGAGGCTCGGCACGTTCCGCAACCGGATCCTCGCGAGCGCGGTGGGCACGGCCGTGCTCGCGTTGGTGTTGGTGTTGTTCACCGTGTCGACCACCCTCGACCAGGTCCGCGCGCGCGACGTGGTGACCGTGCCCGACGCGGTGGTGGCGGCGTGCGCCGCCGTCCCTGGGGGCTGGGCAGAGGTGCGGTTCGGGTCGAGCCGGGTGCGCGCGTTCGACGCCGCTGGCCGATCGTCCGACCCCGGCGCGCCCGGGCTGGAGGTGCCGCCGCTCGCGGTGGGTGAGGTCCAGGTTCGGATCGACGGCCCGCGGCGGACCGTGATCGCGCGGACCCCGGTCGACGGTCCGTGTGCGTACCTCGAGCTGGTCGAGGGTCCCCGCGACGAGCAGATGGGGTGGGTGCCGTGGGCGTTGGGCGTCGGCACCGCGCTGGCCGTGCTGGTCGTGGGCATCGCGACCTACATGTTCACCGTGCGACCGCTGCTGCGTCGGATCGACCAGATCCGCGGCGCGGCGGTCGGGGTCGGGACCGAGGCGTACCGCTCGGGCGACGACCCGATCCATGATCGGCTGAACGACATCGCGCGGGTGCTCGACACCTCGAACGCCCGCATCCTGGCCGACCGGGACGAGCTCGTCCGCCGCCACCACGCGCTCGAGCGACACCTGGCCGAGATCGCGCACGACCTGCGCACCCCGCTCGGCTCGCTGTCGCTGGCGCTGGAGGAGGTCGAGGCCGAGGTGGGGGGGCTCGCGTCGGTGCGGCGCGCCCACCAGGACCTCGGGTACGTGTCCACCCTGGTGGAGAACCTGCACCACGCCGCGCGCCTGCGGCACGGGCTCGACCCGCTCGAGGCCGAGTGCGACCTGCGCGAGATCGTGCTCGGGGTGGAGGTGCGGTTCCGCGCGCTCGGCCGCGCTTCTGGGGTCGAGGTGGCGGCGTCGGTGCCCGACGAGCCGGTGGTGGTCCGGTGCACCCCTGCCCTCGCCGAGCGAGCGCTCGCGAACTTGGTGCACAACGCGATCACCCACGGCGGGCAGCACGCGGCGGTGGTGCTGACGAGGACCGGCGACGGGTTCGAAGTCGTGGTGCTCGACGACGGAGACGGGGTGCCCGAACCTGCCTCGCTGGGGCTGCGCACCTTCACCGACGACCCCGCGAGGGCGCGGGGGCAGGGGTTGGGCCTCGCCATCACGAACGAGGTCGCGCGGCGGGTCGGGTGGACGATCACCTACGCCCCCGGCGACCCGACGGGCCTCGCGGTGCACCTGCGCGGGGAGCACACCCTGTGACCCCCTCGACCGCGGGCGGTTACGAGGACCGCGAGGTGCCCGTGACCCGCTTCCGCTCCGTCGATCCGAGCACCGGCGCGCTGGTCGCCGAGTTCCCCGAGGCTTCGTCGCGCGAGATCGACGCGGGGCTGGCCTCGGCCGCTGCCGGGTTCCGCCGGTGGTCCGCGCTCCCGGTGTCCGAGCGAGCCGGTCACCTGCGCTCGCTCGCGCGGGCCCTGCGCGCGACCCGCGAGTCCCACGCCCACACGATGGCGGAGGAGATCGGCAAGCCGCTCACCCAGGGCCTGGGCGAGGTCGACAAGTGCGCGCACGCCTGCGACTACGCGGCGGACCACGCGGAGCAGTGGCTCGCGCCGGAGACCGTCGCGACCGAGGCCCGCAGCTGCACCGTGACCCGCGAGCCGCTCGGGCCGGTGCTCGCGATCATGCCGTGGAACTTCCCGTTCTGGCAGCTCGTGCGGTTCGGCGCGTCGTCGCTCGCGGCCGGCAACCCGATCGTGCTGAAGCACGCCCCGAACTCGCCTCGGTGCGCGCTCGCGATCGCCGCGGCGTTCGCCGAGGCGGGCTTTCCGGACGGGGTGTTGGTCAACCTGTTCGCCCCGGTCGAGGCAGTGCCGTCGATGATCGCCGACCCGCGGATCGCGGCGGTCACCCTCACCGGCAGCACCCGCGCGGGGCGGGCGGTGGCCGAGGCCTGCGGGCGGTCGCTCAAGCCGTCGGTGCTCGAGCTCGGTGGCTCGGACCCGTTCGTGGTGCTCGACGACGCCGACCTCGACGCCGCGGCGCGCACCGCCGCCCTCGCGCGGCTGCAGAACAACGGGCAGTCGTGTATCGCCGCGAAGCGGTTCGTGGTGGTCCGATCGGTGGCCGACGCGTTCGTGGAGCGGTTCCGGCACGAGCTCGCGTCCGCGCGGACCGGTGACCCCCGCGATCCGGCCACCACGTTGGGCCCGATGGCCCGGCTCGACCTGCGCGACGAGCTGCACCGCCAGGTCACCGCGACCGTCGCGGCCGGGGCGCGGTGCGCGCTCGGCGGCAAGGTCCCCGACCAGCCCGGGTTCTGGTACCCGCCGACCCTGCTGCTCGACCCCCCGGACACCTCGCCCGGCTGGACCGAGGAGACGTTCGGTCCGGCGGCGGTGGTGCGGGTGGTGGCCGACGAAGTGGAGGCGGCGCAGGTCGCGAACCACGCCCAGTACGCCCTCGGCGCCGCGGTGTTCACCGCCGACCCCGAGCGGGCCGCGCGGTTCGCCCGGGGCCTGCGCGCGGGCGGCGTGTTCGTCAACGCGCTGGTCCGGTCCGATCCGCGGCTGCCGTTCGGCGGGATCGGGGACAGCGGGTGGGGGCGCGAGCTCGGCCGCGACGGGATGTGGTCGTTCACCGCCACCCGGTCGGTGTGGATCAGCTGACCCGGGGCGAGCGCCCGGTGAGGCGGGTGTACACCTGGTACCCGGCCCACCGCGCGGGGTCGGGCGGGATGCCGCCGAGGGACCGCTGGTAGAACGGCAGGTCGCGCCACGGCTCGTGGTGGTCGGAGTACAGGTCGCACAACACCCGACCCGCGAGGTTCGCGAGCACCACCCCGTGGCCCGAGTACCCGAGGGCGTACAAGATGTTCCGGTGTTCGCCCATCACCCCCATCGAGCAGCACCGCGACAGAGTGATCCCGAGCGTGCCGGTCCACCGGTGGGCGATCTTCACGTCGGCAGCGCCGGGGAAGTACCGATCGAGGATCGACCGCACGTACGCGTACTGGCGTTCGGGTGAGGTCGGGGTCTGCGTGCGTCCACCGTAGTAGTACGAGTACGCTCCGTTGCCGCCGCCGCCGAACAGCAGGCGGCCGTCGGCGGTGAGGCTCGCGTACGCGATGCGGTCGAGGTCGTCGGTGAACCCGGCCACGTGGCCCCACCCGAGCTGCTCCCACCGCGACAGCGGCAGGGGCTCGGTCGCGATCACGTGGGAGTGCAGCGGGAACACCCCGGACCGGAAGTACCCGAGGCGAGGGGTGTACCCGTTCGTCGCGAGCACCATCGTCGGGGCGCGCACCGTGCCCGAAGGGGTGGTGACCGTGATCGTGCGCCCTTCTTCGATCGTGAGCACCGGGCTGTGCTCGAACACCTCGACCCCGCGCGCGAGGGTGACGCGCTCCATCACCCGCAGCAGGTCGAGCCCGTGCAACACGCCGGTCGTCGGGTCGAACACCGCGCCGACCGCCCCAACGGCCTGCACCCGCGCGCGGAGCTCCGCCCCGCCCAGGTACCGGATCGGCAGGCCCCACGACGCCAGCAGCTCGGCCTTGTGGTGGGCCGCCTCGGCGCGCTTCGGGTCGGTGAGCACCTCGAGGCACCCGTCGCGCCGGAACCGCGCGTCGGGCGCGTGAGCGGCCAACACGTCGGTGATCCACCCGAGGGTGTCGGTGGTGAGCGCGTACAGCCGGCGCGCCCGGTCCGGGTCGTGCACCTCCACCCCGTTGATCCAGTGCAGCGCCATCCCGCCGTTGCGCCCGGACGCCCCGTTGCCGACGCGCTTCGCGTCCAGCACCACGATCTTCCGGTCCGGGAACCGCTCCGACAGGTGCCACGCGGTGGACATGCCGGTGAACCCGGCCCCGATCACCACCACGTCGGCGCGCACGTCGCCGCGGAGCTCCCGGGCGGGCGGCGCCGGCGGGGCGGTGGCCGCCCACATCGAGGTGTTGTCGTCGACGTCGGGGGCGGTGCGAATCATCGGGCCAGCCTATCCGGATCGGCGGACGTCGGGCATGATCGCGCCGCGAGGGAGTCGTGGGTACCCCGGGTCGGCGCGTACGCCTGTGCATGAGGGACCTGTACCACCAGGACGTGGTGGAGATGGTCGAGCGCGAGACGCGGCAGTTCCAGATGTGGGAGATCGTCGACCCGGACGACCCGACGTTCCGCGCCGCGTACGACGCGCTGTGGAGCGAGTTCGGCCCGTGGGGCGAGATGGAGCGCGAGGACGCGATCCGCCAGTACATGCGCGACGATCCGTTCGACCCGACCCCGAGCGGCACGTTCGTGCGGTACTTCCTGCTCGCGGCGCGCAACGCCCACGGGGAGCTGCTCGGGGTGCGCGACGGCTCGGTGCTGGTGAACCCCGGGTACGACGACGACTTGTGTGTGGTGTACCTGTCGCACATCTACATGTTCCCGGCGGCGCGCGGCACGGTGTTGTCGTATTGGCTCCGCATCGCCCCGGTCGAGCTCGCGGTCGAGTACCTGGCCGAGCTGCACGCCAAGGGCAAGATCGAGCTGCCGCTGCCCGAGCAGCCGGCGAAGTACTTCGGGATGCGCGTCGATCTGGCGGCGGAGATGGAGTACTTCTCGCCCGACGACCGGATCAGCTGGCAGCGGATCCTGTTCTACGGCCGCGGCGGGTTCGACGCGATCAACCCACGTCACTTCCCGTACCTCCAGCCCGACTTCCGCGAACCGGAGGAGATCCGCCGAACCGGCAACAACCCGGTCCCGTTCATGATCCTGGTGCGGCGGATGGGGCGCGAGCGCGAAGCCACGATGCCGATCGACGAGGCGAGCGGCCTGATGCGGCTGCTGTACGACGACTTCGCGTGTCACTGCGCCCCGGAGTTCCTGGAGAACAGCCTGCAGCTGGTGCTCGACCGGCTGGCGGAGCGGTCGCAGCGCAAGTCGTTCGTCGAGCTGCTCCCGCTGCCGACCGGCGCCAAGGATCTCGGCCGGTTGAAGCGGCTGTACCGGTACACCGTGTACCAGCGCCACTACGACCGGTCGCTGACCGAGGTGCGCGGGTACCTCGAGACCGTGCGCGGGCGGCTGCGCACCGAGCCCCGGTGGCTCGAGACCGAGCTCGACCGGATCGGCGCCGAGCTCGAGCAGCGGGTGCGGTACGTGTACCCGAACCGCGAGCGCGACTGGCGGCTCGACGACCGGTACACCAGCGGGTCGGAGCCC